>NZ_KV802765.1:0-14064 GCF_001810835.1 Nosocomiicoccus sp. HMSC067E10
AAGTGGCTAACTTAAACTTGAAATTTAAGATTTACAATATGTTTTAAATTTAATTAATAAATAATTATTTGTTATAAAAAAAGCACTGAAGACATTATCTTCAGTGCTTTTATAACGAAAATTAGTTTTCGCGTTTTTCTTTGATACGTGCTGCTTTACCACGTAAGCTACGTAAGTAGTATAATTTCGCACGACGTACGCTACCTTTACGAGTCACTTCGATTTTATCGATTTTTGGTGTGTGAACAGGGAATGTTCTTTCTACTCCAACACCGTAAGAGATTTTTCTTACTGTGAATGTTTCAGAAATTCCACCACCACGGCGACGAATGACTACACCTTCGAACACCTGGATTCTTTCACGTTCACCTTCAGTGATACGTACGTGTACTTTTACTGAGTCCCCAGCTCTAAACTCTGGTAAGTCAGTTTTAAGTTGTGACTTTGTAATGTCTTGTAATAATTGTTGTGACATTTAAATTCTCCTCTTCCTACCAACCATCTTATATAGCATCTATACAGCGGATCGTTGTGATTTTTCGTCCTCATAGACTTATTCATATTACCATATTTAATTGGTCGATTCAACTTATTTTTTATTTTTTAATAAATCTGGTCGTCTTTCTTTTGTGCGTTTTAACGATTCCTCTTCTCGCCACTCTTCGATTTTTTTATGATCTCCACTCAGTAATACGTCTGGTACTTTCATACCTCGATATTCTCTTGGTCTCGTGTAATGTGGATGCTCGAGCATACCTGTTGAAAAGCTGTCGTTTTCGTGACTTTCTTGTTGAATGACTCCAGGGATGAGACGAACGATGGCGTCTGTCATTGCCATCGACGCAATTTCTCCTCCCGTTAATACGTAGTCCCCGATTGAAACTTCATCAGTTGCGAGGTTTCGTATACGCTCATCATATCCTTCGTAATGTCCGTTTATAAAAACGATGTTTTCTTCAGTAGATAATTCTTCAGCAAACTGTTGATCGAACGGTCTCCCGGACGGACACATGAGTAATACGCGTGCGTTTTCTAAATGTAATGATTCAAACGCTTCGTATACTGGTTCTGGTTTTAAGACCATACCAGCACCACCACCGTACGGATAGTCGTCGACTTGATTATGTTTGTTGTTTGCGTAATCTCTAAAGTTAATCGTTTTATAACTCACGATACCTTTGTCATTTGCACGCTTTAAAATTGATGAACTTAAAATACCTTCATACATTTCAGGAAATAATGTTAAGTAGAATATGTTCATAAATCTAACAGCCCTTCAATCGGTTCTATTTCAATTCGTTTACGCTCGATATCAATGAGTTTAATAAAGTCGTCTACGTTTGGAATCATATACTTATCAGATACGACAAAGACGTCTTTACTACCAGTTGGGATAATTGACGTCACTTCTCCTAAAGTTTCGTTATTGTCTAAGTTTATTACTTCACAGCCGATAATATCTTCATAATGATATTGCCCTTCTGGTAGTTCAATATCAATCGCATCTAGTGCTTGATACACTGTGTGACCTTTTAAATGTTCTACGTCGTTTAAATTTGTAACTCCGTCGAACGTTAACATATGAAAGTTTTTATGTTTACGATAACGCGTGATTGTATATGTTTCGTTGTTAATCGTCACTGTTTTACCGACCGCAAATCGTTCGTTCGTAAAATCACTACTACTTAAAATTTTAACTTCACCACGGACACCGTGGAAATTTACTAATGTTCCAATATCAATCATCGTGATTCCTTTCCGAATAAAAAAACACACCCGTGTCGGATGTGTTTTTACTCTACGTCAACAAACACTCTTACTGACGGGTCATCATTTGCTGCTGTCATGATCGTACGCACTGCTTTAATGGCACGACCACCTTTACCAATGATTCTGCCAATGTCTTCTTCATGTGCATTAACAGTATAGACCACTTTTCTATCTTCAGTCGTCTCAGTAATCGTAAGACTTTTGGGATGACGAACGATAGGTTGTAAAATCGTTTGGAGTAGCTGTTTCATAATTATTTACCTTGTTTCGCGTTATGGAATTTTTCCATAAGACCACGTTTACTGAAAATAGAACGTACAGTGTCTGAAGGTTTTGCACCTGTTAACATCCACTCTAATGCTTTTTCATCATCTAATTTAACGTTGTCTTCTTCTTTTAATGGGTCAAAGTAACCAAGTTGCTCGATAATACGACCATCTCTTTTTACTCTTGAGTCCGCAACTACGATTCTGTAGAAAGGATTTCTTTTAGAACCCATACGAGTTAATCTGATTTTTGTTGCCATTTATATACACCTCTCATGTTCAAAATTACTTATATAATAATAACAGATGATTTTAACGTTGTAAAGAGGTTTTCCTTTACAATTTTAAAAAGGTAATCCCATGCCGCCAAATGGGTTTTTACGCTTTCCTTTTTGATTTGTAAATTGCTTCATCATCTTTTTCATTTCGTTAAATTGTTTTAATAAACGGTTCACTTCTTGAAGTGATCGACCTGACCCTTTAGCGATACGACGCTTTCTTGAGATGTTTAATTTCTCAGGATTCTCGCGCTCTTCCATCGTCATTGAACGGATAATCGCTTGAACGTGGTCGATTTCTTTACCGCTCATTTTTACTTTATCTAACCCTTTAATTTTGTTCGCACCAGGAAGCATTTTGATTAGCTCATCAAGTGGTCCCATATTTTTCACTTGGTCCATTTGATCTAAAAAGTCGTCTAACGTAAACGAATTTTCTTTTAACTTTTGCTCGAGCTTTTCTTGCTCTTCCATGTCGACGTTTGCTTGCGCGCGGTCGATAATCGATAAAATATCTCCCATTCCGAGAATTCTGCTTGCCATACGCTCTGGATGGAACGGTTCTAGACCGTCTAGTTTTTCTGATACCCCGATAAATTTAATCGGTTTTTCAGTGACGCTACGAATTGAAAGTGCCGCACCACCACGAGTGTCCCCGTCTAACTTTGTGAGTGTCACTCCTGTGATGTCTAGTAAATCGTTAAACGATTCAGCGACGTTCACTGCGTCTTGACCTGTCATCGAGTCGACGACGAGCATAATTTCGTCTGGATTTGAAATTTCTTTAACGTTTTTTAATTCGTTCATTAAGTCTTCGTCGATGTGTAAACGACCGGCTGTATCGATGATGACTGTATCTAAATGTTCTTCTTTAGCGTACTGCATCGCGTTTTCTACGATTGTTTCGACTTTTTCTTTGTCTCCCATTGAATAGACTGGAATGTCTAATTGACGGCCGATCGTTTCTAACTGGTCAATCGCAGCAGGACGGTATATATCTCCTGCTACGAGTAATGGTTTTTTGTTATGTTGTTTACGTAACAGTAACGCGAGTTTACCAGCAGTCGTCGTTTTACCTGCCCCTTGTAAACCAACCATCATAATAACTGTCGGTGGTTTTTTTGCTAAATTGATTTTCGCATTTTCTCCACCCATTAACGCTGTAAGTTCTTCTTGTACGATTTTAATGACTTGTTGGCCTGGCGTTAATGATTTCATGACATCTGCGCCTTCAGCACGCGCGGACACATCTTTAATAAACTGACGGACAACTTTAAAGTTAACGTCCGCTTCAAGAAGTGCTAAGCGTACTTCACGCATCATCGTTTTTATATCTTGTTCTGTGACTTTACCTTTACCTTTAATATCATCTAAGATACTTTGAAGCCTTGAACCTAATCCTTCAAATGCCACAATAATTCCTCCTAATCGAGTGATTCGAGTTCTTCTATTATACTCAGTGCTTGTTGTTTATCGTCGAGCGATGTTTTTAACGCATCGTATAATTGTTGACGTTTTAAATAACGCGCGTACATACCGAGGTGTTCTTCGTATGCTTCGAGTACTTCTGTCGTACGTTTTAAATTATCATAAACCGCTTGTCGCGTCACGTTTAACTCATCTGCGATTTCAGAAAACTGTAAGTCCATTAAGTAATAGAGTTTTACGTAATCTTTTTGCTTATCTGTTAATAAGCCGTTATAAAAATCATATAAATAGTTCATACGTAACGTCTTATTCAGTTCGTTCATCTTCAACAACTTCCTCTGCATTGTCAATCATATCTGCAAATAGTCCGTAAACATAGTTTTCTGCACTAAATATTTCGAGGTCATCAATTTTTTCTCCGAGACCGACGAATTTTACTGGAATACCGAGTTCGTTTTTAATCGCAAGGACGATACCACCTTTTGCGGTACCATCAAGTTTTGTTAAGACAAGCCCTGTTAACTCTGTTACTTCGTTAAATGCTTTCGCTTGAAGCATAGCATTTTGACCAGTTGTAGCGTCTAATACGAGTAGCACTTCGTGCGGAGCATTTTCGTCGACTCTTTGAATGACGCGTTTCATCTTTTCGAGTTCTTTCATTAAGTTCCCTTTATTTTGTAGGCGTCCTGCTGTGTCGACAATTAGCACGTCCGTGCCACGGCGCTTTGCTGCGTTTACTGCGTCGAACACTACAGCTGCTGGATCTGAACCTTCTTGGTGTTTAATGACGTCTGCACCGACTCTTTCACCCCATACTTCAAGCTGATTAATAGCCCCAGCTCTGAATGTATCTGCGGCTGCGAGTAATACGTCTTTACCTTCAGACTTATAGCGATGTGCAAGTTTACCGATTGACGTCGTTTTACCGACACCGTTTACTCCGACGACTAAAATAATCGTTAAATCGTCTTGCATGTTCATGCTTTCGTCTAAGTCACCGTTACGTTCGTATATCTCTATCATCTTTTCAACGATTACTTCACGGAGTTCTTTTGTTTCAGTAATATTTTTAAGTTTCGCATAATCTCGTAATTCATCTGTTAACTCCATCACCGTTTCAAAACCGACGTCTGCAGTAATGAGCACTTCTTCGAGCGCTTCAAAAAAGTCCTCATCTACTTTACGGTACGTCGCCATTAACTGGTTGATTTGATCTTGGAATTTCTCACGAGATTTTTCAAGTCCTTGTTTAAATTTATAACCGACTTGTTCTTGTTCCCACTCTTCAAATTCTTCAATCGATATTAAACCGTCTCCGTCTAAATCTGCATCTTTCATTTCATCAGTGACGGGCGTTTGTTCAAACTCTTCTTTATCTGCTTTACCTGAGAATTTCTTTTTTAAACGATTAAATAAACTCACTTAGTATTCCCCCTCAACTTCTCGTTCCTCGTATGTCTTTAAGTCTACACTAATTAGCTCAGAGACACCTTTTTCTTGCATCGTCACACCGAATAATCGGTCGCTTTGCTCCATCGTCTTTTTACGGTGAGTGATTACGATACACTGGCTGTAACGTGTTAAATGTCTTAAGTAATTTGAGAATCGTAACACGTTCGCCTCATCGAGTGCCGCTTCTACTTCATCTAATATTATAAACGGACTACTTCTCACTTCTAATATACTGAATAATAAACTAATCGCTGTTAACGCGCGCTCTCCCCCACTAAGTAGCGACATGCTCGTTAGCTTTTTACCTGGAGGTTGAGCGTATATGAGTAATCCAGCATTTAAATAATCACCCGGTTCTGTTAAGCGGAGTTCTGCTTCCCCACCGCCGAACATCGTCTTAAACACTTTTTTAAAGTGTTCATTGACGTTGTGATACGTCTCTTTAAAGCGTTCAGACACTTCATAGTCCATTTCTTTAATGACGTCGAGTAACGTTTCACGTGCTTGTAACAAATCGTCTTCTTCGTGTTTTAAAAACGTATAACGTTCGTTCACGACTTCAAACTCATCAATTGCGTTCAAGTTTACGTTACCGAGTTCGTCGATACTTTTTTTATTTAACTGAATTCTTTCGCGCTTCATGTCGATGTCTGTTAAGTCCGTATATTCTTTTTCTGCACGTTCAAACGTCATTTCATACGTTTCAGATAAGTAATCGATTTTTACACTTAACATTGATTCGACGCGTTCCTTTTTACCGTGCGTTTTACGTAGCGATTCAGATAGCTTCTCTATCGTATCTAAATGCGACTGACGTAAATTCACGTCGTGCTTTGTTTCTTCACTCACTTCGTGTATCTCTTTTTTAAGTTGTGATGAAGAGTCTTGTAACACGTCTAACTGTTCGTCGAGTTCTAAAGATAACGTCTCTAACGCTTCGATATCGATCGACTCGTAATCTGAAGTCAACATTTCAATACGTGAATCGATATCTACAATTTCACGTTTCACTTTTAAAAGCCTTTCTTCGTAATCCGTTACTTGAGAACGTTTATATCGAAGTGTCGATTCTAATTCCGCTTGTTTTGTAAGAAGCGTTTGCTTTTTACTTTCGTATTCTTTTTCAGCCGCTTCAGTATCCCCTTGAGCTTTCGTGAGTAACTGAATATCTTTTTGAAGCGAATCGAGTGTTTTTGTTTTCTCTTCTATCGCTTTTATTAACGTCGATGCTTCCATAGTTTCAGTTGTAGAATCAAACGTTTCTTTTAATAACGCAATGCGTTCATTTGTTAATTTAATGTCTTGGTTCGTTTGTTCTAGTAACTGACTCTGTTCATCGTATGATTCTTTTAACTGAATGCCTTCAGTTTCTAGCGTGTTTAGAAGAGTGTCTAATTCTTTTAGACTGTCCTTTTCTTTTGAAAGTTCTTTAGTAAGCCTGTCGACTTCTAGCGTGTACGCTTTGATTTTATCGTCGAGTGCATCTTTTTCTTTTCGTAATTTAAGTGCTGAGTTGTTGTTTTGACGGCTTCCCCCACTGACTGCACCACCCGGGTTAAAGATTTCGCCGTCTTGTGTTACGATACGCGCTTTAAAATTTAACTCTCTAGATAATCGGGCACCGTCGTCATAATTTTCGACGATAATCGTCGTACTAAATAAGTGACCGATCAGTGCGTCATATTTCGTGTCGACTAAATCTTTTAATATATGATGCTCTACTGATGTCGATTCGAGTTTAAATACAACTTCTTGAGATAAAGATCTCCTTTGTATTGTGTCGAGTGGTAAAAACGTCGCGTAACCGAGGTTTTTATCTTTTAAATAATGGATTGCACGTTTAGCATCCTGTTCAGTTTTTGTCACGACACTTTGCGTTTGACTACCGAGTGCTGCGTCAAGTGCTGTCATATACGAACTGTCGATTTCGATAAGTTCCATGACGGCACCTAATACACCTGTGAGCTTGTCTTTACGTTTTAATACAGACTTTACGCCGCGGTAATATCCGTCGTAATTTGACATCATCGACTCATACATATCACGTTTAGATGTAAGTTGTGAGATGTAACGATTCGCTGTGTCGAATTGCTCTGTTAACGACTTTATATGAGATTCTTCGTGGTCACGTTTTGATTTCGTTTCTTTATACGCCTCACGCTTATCTTTTAGTGATGTTTCAAGTGTTGTGAGTGTACCCGTTAAACTTTTATTTTTTTCATTTAGTGTGGCGAGTGACTCTTTTAATTCGTTCATACGACGGTCTAACTCTTCTCGTTTACTTGAATCAATTGCCTCTTGTTTTTCATAGTCTTTTAACTGGTTGTCTAAAGAAGTCTTTTCGACCATGACCGCATAATACTGTTCTTTTAATGCGTCGATATCGACGTCGTTACCGTCAACAAGCGATTGTAACGAAGCGTTGATTGTATCGATTTCTGCTTTTACGTTCGACTGTTCATCTTTCGTTTCATTAAAAGATGTACGTAATGCTTCAAGGTCATGCTCTAGTGATTGTTGTTCTTTTAATTTATTGCTTTTTTCTTCAGTTAAACTGTCATGTTGATCTGAACGACTCGTTTTACGTTCTTTAAATAATTCGATTTTACCGATTGTTTGTTCTTTTTCTCTAGATGCTTTGACGAACGCGTCGTGAATGCTACGCTCGTTTTCAGTTAACACTTCTCGCTTGTCGCGTAAGTTATTGATCGCAACGTCGAGTAAATTGACGTGATTTCTCGCGTCTTCAATTGTACGTTCATCGTTCGAATACGTCTCTTTTAACTGATGAAGTTTTGAAGACAGCTCTTTAATATCAAACACAGTAACTTCAATGTCGCTTTGCTTCATCTCGTTTAAAAGCGCTAAATACTCAGTCGCGATGGCACTTTCTTTTTCGAGCTTTTTAACGCGTGACTCGAGTTCACTCGTAATGTCGTGAATACGGCTTAAGTTGAGTAACGTATCATCGAGTTTACGTTCTGCTTCTTTTTTACGTGTTTTATATTTCATGACGCCGGCAACTTCTTCGATAATTTCACGGCGCGTTTCTGGTTTTTGATTTAAAACGTGATCAACTTCACCTTGAGAAATAATGTTGTATGCGTTTTTACCAAGACCAGAGTCCATAAAGAGTTCTGTCACGTCTTTTAATTTTGCGCGTTCTTTATTGATATAGTAGTTACTTTCACCACTTCTAAATAGCTCACGACGAATCGTGACGTTGTCGTAGTCAAAGTCTAACACGCGGTCTTTATTGTCTAAATTCAGTTGAACGACTGCACTGTTTTGCTTACTTCGTTCTGTCGTTCCGTTAAATATAACGTCTTCCATTTTAGACCCGCGAAATTGCTTAGCGCTCGTTTCACCGAGAACGAACCTGACAGCGTCGATAATGTTACTTTTACCACTACCGTTCGGTCCAACAACCGCAGTGACGCCGTCATTAAATTCGATCGTCGTTTTATCGGCAAACGATTTAAATCC
Organism: Nosocomiicoccus sp. HMSC067E10; assembly: GCF_001810835.1. Classification (NCBI taxonomy): domain Bacteria; kingdom Bacillati; phylum Bacillota; class Bacilli; order Caryophanales; family Staphylococcaceae; genus Nosocomiicoccus; species Nosocomiicoccus sp. HMSC067E10. The sequence continues at coordinate 8,681 of NZ_KV802765.1, forward strand.
TTTAGCTTCTATACTTTTTAAAAATACCATATTATCTTTCGGCCTTTTCTTTTAAATGATAAAACGCAACTTTTGCTGCGAGTTGTTCAGACTCTTTTTTAGAGCGACCACTGCCACGCCCGATTTCTTTATCGTTTAACGTCACGTTAGAAACGAAGTTTTTGTCGTGTGACGGACCTGTCTCTTCGAGTAAGTGGTAATACACTTCTTCTTTGTATGCTTTATGAACAAACTCTTGAAGTGCTGTTTTAAAGTCTGAAATTCCGAGGTAATCATCGCGTTCAATTTTCGGGAATACATTCACACTTAAAAACTTCCACACAGCGTCGTATCCTTGATCGAGATATAACGCACCTAAAAATGCCTCGAACATATCCGAGATAATCGACGGACGCTTTTTACCGCCTGTCTTTTTTTCTCCTGGACCGAGTAATAGTAACTCTTCCATTTTTAAGTCGTTCGCAAATATTACAAGTGAAGGCTCACAAACGATATTTGCACGCAACTTTGTTAAATCTCCCTCAGGGAAATCTTTAAACGCGTCAAATATATATTCTGAGACCATCAGTTCTAATACCGCGTCACCTAAAAATTCTAGACGCTCGTTCGAATGAATTCGGTCTAAATGAATGTTATACACGAATGAACTGTGCATAAATGCTTGTAAAAATAATTTGTCATTTTCATATTGAATCTGATGTTTCTTCATAAAAGAATCGAACTTTTTAAAAAAAGAATCGACGTGTCTTTTAGAGTCTTCATCTTGTTCGATTGATTGTAGTAATTTATCCATAATCTCACCCTAATATAGTTTACTAAACTTATGCGGTTTGTTGTAGCGATATAAAAGAAAAATCCACTTTATAGAAAGTGGATTTTGTCTATCAAATTATTGGTTTTCAAGCTTCTCGATGAAATCTAAAGCATCACCAACAGTAACGATTTTCTCAGCTTCCTCATCTGGAATCTCAGTATCGAACTCATCTTCTAATTCCATTACAAGTTCCGCAATGTCTAAAGAGTCCGCACCAAGGTCATCTTTGAAAGTCGCATCTTTCGTCACTTGATCCTCATCGATACCTAATTTGTCGACAATAATGTCTTTAATTTTATCAAAATTATCCATCCCTACTTCACCTCCTTAAAATAGTGGTCGTATCTCAGTTGTAGAGATGATTCTTAATCTTTATACCCAGTGAGCAGGTTTTAAATGCGTGATTTTCGTGATTTGGTCCGACGATTGTCTCGAATCGACGGGGAAACTTCGATTTCGCCGACGATTCCCCGAATCGACTGCGAAAAGTTTATTTCACCGTCGCAGATGAGACTTTCATCGGTGAAATTTTGATTCGCCGACGGGAATGATCGAATCGTCGGTGAATTTCTCGTTTTCCCGATTTTCGCCGACGATACTGCTTGAATCGTCGATGAAATCTGACTCTCGCCGACGATAACCTCCATAGCGACGGGGAGTTTTTCATCTCGCCGACGATTCCCCGAATCGACTGCGAAAAGTTTATTTCACCGTCGCAGATGAGACTATCAACAGAGAAACCTACCATCCGTCGCCCGACTACAACCATCTCATCACTCTCTTAAAAGAATAAAAGCCACACCCCGCGAATGTTCGTGGCCGACCTTTATTTTCGGCACTGAAACTTGTGTTTATAATAACACAGCGGTTACGCCATGTACATTCCACCGTTGACGTGAATCGTTTGGCCTGTAATATAGCGCGCACGGTCTGATGCTAAAAATGATACAGCTTCTGCGATGTCTTCGACTTGACCGAACTGCTGTAATGGAATTTGTTCGAGCATTTTGTTTTTTAAATCGTCGCTTAATACGTCTGTCATATCACTTTCGATAAATCCTGGTGCGACTGCGTTTACTGTAATATTTTTACTTGCGAGTTCTCTTGCGACACTTTTCGTTAAACCGTCGACTCCTGCTTTACTCGCAACATAGTTTGCTTGTCCAGGGTTACCAAGGGTTCCGACGATACTTGAGATGTTGATGATACGTCCAGATTTCGCACGGATCATCATACGAGAAACGTTTTGAATGACGTTAAACGCACCCTTTAAGTTGACGTTAATAACATCGTCAAACATTTCTGGCTTCATACGCATAAGTAGCGTATCTTTTGTGATCCCTGCGTTGTTCACGACAACGTCGAGTTGACCGTACGTATCTTTAATATGTGCGATCATCTCTTTCACTTCGTCATAGTTTTGAACTTGGCACTGATAACTTTCAGCGTTGCCACCTTGTTCTTTAATCTTCTCTACAACTTCTTCTGCTTTTTCTTTATTCCCTGAATAGTTGACGATAACTGTATAGCCGTCTTCACCTAAACGTAATGCGACTGCGCGTCCGATACCTCTTGATGCGCCTGTAACTAATGCTACTTTACTCATTGTATTCATTCACCTCTTTTACTGTATCGATATGTGCTGTGTCTACTGACTTCGTAATTTTTTTAAGTAAACCTGTTTGAACTTTTTTCGGTCCAACTTCGACAGATTCAGTTACACCAAGTTCGACTGCTTTTTCAACACATTCTACGAAACGAACTGGCGACGTAATTTGTTGAATTAAATTTTGTTTAATAATTTCTTTATTAGTTTCTGGTTCTGCGGAAACGTTTTGTATAACAGGAATTTCTGCATCATTAAACGTAATATCTTGTAAGAACGTTTCGAACGAATTTTGAGCGCCTTTCATTAAGTGTGAGTGGAATGCTCCTGATACTTTTAGCGGAATGACGCGTCTCGCGCCGTGTGCTTTTGCTTCATCTATAAATAAATCGACTTTCGCTGCATCTCCAGAAATCACGATTTGGTCTGGTGCGTTTATGTTTGCTGGTGAGACTTTTTCTTCGTCATCACTGAGTGACTCACATAACGCTTCGAGCTTGTCCTTATCCATACCGATGACTGCAGCCATTTTACCGTCTTTTGCTTCACTCATTAAACGTCCGCGCATGGCGACTGCTTTTACTCCATCTTCTAAAGATAAAACACCCGCATGCACTAGAGCTGGCAATTCTCCTAAACTATGTCCGATTAAGTAATCGCCTTTAATTCCCGTTGCTTTAAGCACCGCAAGTGAATGCGCAAATAATGCGGGTTGCGTGAACGCTGTATTATTGAGTCGTTCATCGTCTTCAGAAAACATGATTTCTTTTAAATCAAAATCAACGTAGCTAAAGATCGTATCGAGTAGTTCTTTTGCTGCGTCATTATGTTCATATAAATCCTTTGCCATTTCATGATACTGTGCCCCTTGCCCCGGGAACAAAACGAGTTTACTCATCTTCGAAAATCGCCTCCTTAATTTGTTCAATCGCGTCACTATTCGCCATTGTAATCGCGTTTCGAATCGCATTTTCTATTGCGAGAGCGTCACTTGAACCGTGCGCTTTTAAAACATGTCCATTTAAACCGAGCAACGGTGCACCGCCAAATTGACGGTAATCCATTAAGTCTTTTAATTGACCTAAATCTTTTTTAACGACGAGTGCAGATAACTTATTTAACATCGAAGATAAAAAGATTTTCTTCACTTCACCGAGTAGGCTACTTGCTGTTCCTTCGATCGTTTTAAGAACGATGTTACCTGTAAATCCGTCTGTGACACCGATATCGTATTTACCAGTTAATATGTCTCTCGTCTCAAAATATCCACTATAGTTTAAGTTTGAGTCTTGAAGTAACTGGTGCGTCTCTTTAGTAAGTGGTGTTCCTTTAATATCTTCACTACCGTTGTTGATTAAACCAATTGATGGATTTTTACGTCCTCGAATATTTTCCATATAAATAGACGCCATATGTGCAAACTGTAATAAGTGTTTTGGCTTATTTTCAGAGTTTGCACCGAGATCGAGTAAGAGCATGCCTTTATTATTCGTCGTCGGAATCATCGACGCGAGCGCTGGACGCTCGATTCCTTTAATACGTCCTATAACGAATAATCCAGCCGTAAGTAAGGCACCTGTGTTACCTGCAGATACAAAAGCATCTGCTTTCCCTTCTTTTACTGCTTTTGCCGCACGTACAATCGATGAATCTTTTTTACGACGAACTGCACGTACTGGATCGTCTTCACTTGTAATGACCTCTGTCACTTCTACGAATTTCACTCTATCATGCGTCTCAGTCCAACTACCTGCTGTTCCGAACGCTAAGATTTGAATATCTTCATATTTCTTTAATGCTGATTTAATACCATCGACAATTGCTTCTGGTGCGTGGTCTCCACCCATCAGATCGACTGCGATTGTTTTCATTCTATTTCACCTTCATTTTCAAAATGCATGACATAATGTCCAATAAATACTGTTTCATCTTTTACATATGATTCCACTAATATAAGTGCTTCATATGGTTTAATTTTTAATACGGTCGCTTTTGCGACAATCTTATCTCCGACTTTTGCCGGTTTTAAATATTTTACGTTTGCTTCCTTTGTCAGCACCTTCTTTTTACCGAGTACTGCCACAGCAAGTGAGTTTGCTTGACCAAATAGGAAGTGTCCGCGTGCGATATTATAATTTAAAAATGCGTGTTCTTTTTCAACTGTAAAAAACGAAGACGCTTGTTTGTTCACTTCAATTTGTACCAGTTCACCGATGACATCTTGAAGCGGAATACTTTTAATTTCTTCAGCATTCTTTTTAGCGACTGCTTGAACTCTGACACGCAGTTCTGGAATATTTAAAACAGAACGGTCCAGACGAATCGTTTGAATCGAAACGTTCAAATCGTTTGCGAGTGTTTCATCTGTTAAAAACGGATCCTCGTCCAATCGCCTCACAATTTCTAGACGGCGTTCATCTTTCTTTAACTTTGCCACATTATCTCCCCATTTAGTAGTTGGTGCTAAAATTAGTATATAAAATTAATGATTACTTTTCAATCTTTTACATTATTTCGGATGAAAAAAACTCGTGAATTTCTTGTTGCGTTAAATTAATTGAGTGGTCGTTTACAGAAATGTGCGTTGTGTAAAATTGTTTTTTATCTTTTAACGTAAATGCATTTTGCGTAAAAGGGTTCGCTTGTACGTTGACGCAAACGCTCTAATCGTCAAACTAATCGAGCTACCTTTAACACAAAAGCGATTTGCGTAAAATTGTTTTTCATCTTTTAACGCAAAAGAGATTTGCGTAAAAAGAGTTGCCGATACGTTGATGCATTTCCACTAATCGTCAAACTAATCGATTGTCCGTTTACACAAAAGCTATTGGCATAAAAGAGTTGCCGATACGTTGACGCATTTCCTCTAATCGTTAAACTAATCGATCTACCTTTAACACAAAAGCGATTTGCGTAAAATTAAGCAGGAAAAACCAGTTACGTCCATATAATTGTGTAAAATAG
>NZ_KV802766.1:0-216 GCF_001810835.1 Nosocomiicoccus sp. HMSC067E10
CTTTGACGTATTCGAGAGTTGTGTAAAATTAAATTTATTTCGTTCACGCAACAGGCGTTTCCGTTAAAGGCACCTTCGTTAATTTAACAAGATTAAAAACCGAGCTGCTGTTTAACAGCTTTTCATCTTAAAAAATAGTGGCGGCAAGATCGTTTTCGGTTTAATTTAACGCAAATGCAATTTGTGTTAAAAGCGTTGTGCGTTCGTTGACAATTA
>NZ_KV802767.1:0-885 GCF_001810835.1 Nosocomiicoccus sp. HMSC067E10
ATAGTTAATGTTAATGTGCCTATAAGAATAATCCTAGACTTATCATTCTTTTTATTTTTATAAAAATAAGTTATAACTCCAATTAGATTAAGTATTATGAAAAAGTATATAATTAAGAATACATTATAAGTTAACATTTATATCCCTCTTTTTATTTTAAATGATATAATTTATTATAATAAATCAATTTAATTAATCAATTGAATGGAGAATGCTTATGAAAAAAATACTATTAATTTTCTCAATACTTGTTTCATCTTATATCTTTTTAGAAGTACAAAACGCTAAGGCAAGTGTAGATGAACTAGGATATCAAGTAGAATACAAAACAGCAGAAAACATTGACTTTGATAAAAGTGATGTTTTTGTTGTTTTGATTGAAGAAAATAGACTTGATATTAATAAGTCTATTTATGCTGTTTACGAAAGAAAAGAAATAGAAAAATTTGAAAACGATTCTTTCAATACATTAGGTGAGGATGAGGGATTTACTACTTATTCTGCTAAAAAACCTCCTACAAATTTTTCAAACTATTATTCTAGTGGGTCATGGATAACTAGATCGGGAAAAATTTCTTTATCCTTATATCCAAAAAATATTGCCTATGCTAAACCAAGTAATGCTATCGTCCGAGCTCATTATGTCAAATATAGATGGGATACTGTTTATAACAAATATAAAAATAATAGTAGATGGAAAAATACTGCAAGTATGAAAGCACAGTTAAATTGTCATGCTGACTATGCAAAAGGGCTAAAAACTCCATGGAATTTAGAACCGTGGAGAAAACAGACTAATTATGCAATAGTATTAAGACATTCTTGTAATGCTCCAAATTAATATAAAATAGATTAGATGATATTTTATTTACGCATACGTCAAAG
>NZ_KV802768.1:0-218 GCF_001810835.1 Nosocomiicoccus sp. HMSC067E10
TTTTGTTAATTATCCGGGTTTATTTAACATATTTCGGCTGCTTGGTACGGTTTTTGTTAATTATAATTTTTTATCTAACAAAAAGGAATGAAAAACCCGAGATTCTGTTAATTATCTCGATATATTTAACAGATTTGACTATTTTTTGTTAATAAGATCGGGCCGGTAGTGGTTTTTTTATCTTTAAATGGTAAAAATACAACATCATCCAAATATAT
>NZ_KV802769.1:0-14156 GCF_001810835.1 Nosocomiicoccus sp. HMSC067E10
TCATTGGAGACCCTATAGGGTCTCCTTTTTTTGTTCTTTTATATTTTATAAAATATAAGTTATATACAGTGGTCGATTATCTTCAGCTTTTAGTTATTTGACGCTAAATCGATTTGCGTTAAATAGTACTTCGTTATGTTAACAATTACTGCATTTGTGTCAACGTATTGCTTTCCCTTTTTACGCAAGTCCTGTTTTTATTAAAATAATAGAAGCTTGTTTATACAAAATGTCTTTGCGTTAATATCTTTTTATTTATTTGACAATTAATTTATTTCTTCATTCTTTATCACTACTAGCCCCTTCTTTTGAATTTGCCTTATAGAATATCTATAATGAACCGTATACCTTTAGAAAAAAGCCACAGGAGGTTACTATGATCTCATTTAGAAATGTAACAAAAGCATATTGCGATTTTTTAGCCGTTGATCATATAAATTTTGATATAGAGTCAAATGAGTTATTTGTTATCATTGGTCCATCTGGTAGCGGAAAGACGACAACGATGGAAATGATTAACCGTTTAACAGAAATGACAGAAGGCGACATATATATAGATGATAAAAACATCAAAGACATCAATAAAGTCGAGTTGAAACGTTAGATTCAGGGATCGTTTATGAGTCTCTTCGTACGAATAACATCGACGTTGCAGACGTATACGCAACAGACGCGCGAATCGAGGCGTTTGATTTAAAGGTAATAGAAGACGATAAAAATCTATTCCCACCATATTACGCGGCACCTGTCGTAAACAAAGAACTTCTTAAAAAACATCCAGAGCTTAGAGATATTTTAAATTCATTTGCAGGAAATATCGATGACGACAGAATGCGTGAATTAAATAAACGTGTCGACATCAACGGTAAAACTGAAAAAGAAGTTGCGATGGAGTTATTAAGAGAAGAAGGCTTAATTGATTAGAGGTAATTAAATGAAATTACAAGATGCATTAAAAAAAGTAAGCAGCGGTATTTCAATGCACGTTCCTGGCCATAAAAATAATACGATTGGTTTTTTATCTGACATTAAAATCGATTATGATTTAACGGAAGTTCCAGGATTAGATAATTTACATGAACCTGAAGACGTACTAAAAGAATTAAACGATACACTAGGTAGTCCGTATAATAGATACGCACAACTCGTTGTAAATGGTTCTACGACAGGGATGTTAGCATCGATACACGCATTAAATCATCAAAATAATAATTTTTTCTATATTGATGACGCTCATAAATCTTTATATAATGGGCTTTCGTTGCTCGATAAAACACCTCTAGAATTTCGTTTGAGTCACATTAAAAAAAGAGACGTCGTCGTTATAACGTCTCCGACTTATTATGGTGACGTGTTAGATGTTAAAGATACGATTACTGATGTTAAACAGCGTGGAGGTTACGTTATTGTCGATGAAGCGCACGGTGCACATTTTAGTATGACAGAAAACTTTCCATCTTCACTTATCGATAGTGACGCCGATGTCGTGATTCAGTCGTATCATAAAATGTTGCCGAGTTTAACTGGCGCTTCAGTCACGTTTGTTAAAGATAAATCAATTCATGATCGTATGATGCACTATATTAATATAATTGAAACGTCATCGCCGAACTATTTAGTGATGGCATCAATCGAAAGTGCACAACGCTTTTATAATACATTTGATGATCCTATATTTTTTAAAAAACGTGAACAGTTAATTCATCATTTAAAGCAGTGTGATATATCTGTTGAAACTGTCGATGATCCTGCAAAAATTGTATTAAACAAAGAGGGTCACTCCCCATATGATTTAGAACGTAGTCTTAGAAACGTTAACATTTATAGCGAAATGGTGAGTGAGCGCGGGGTGCTTTGGTGCTTACCGTTATGGCATGATAACGACCGATATCCGTTTGAACAATTATTAGAAGCGATTAGGAATTTAACAGTTAAGGAGTTAGATGAAATAACAATCGATATTTCTGAACTCCACGGTAAACGTGCAGTTGAAACAATCACGCCGTATCCGCCAGGCGTTCCGTTAATATTAGCAGGTGAAGTGATTGATATTAATAGACTGGATGAATTTGTTAAGAAAAATGTTAAAATAGAAGGACTAAGGAAAAACTTAGAGTATTATAATATAGAGGTATAACATGGGTATCTTCATTACGTTTGAAGGGCCAGAAGGGTCCGGAAAATCAACGATAATACAAGGTGTGAACGATTATCTTTTAAAACATCATGAAACGCTTGTCACGCGTGAACCAGGGGGTATTCCGTTAAGCGAGTCGATACGAGACTTATTGTTAGACGAAACGTATCATATGGATGGACATACAGAAGCACTACTATTTGCAGCGAGTAGACGTGTTCATTTAGTTGAAAAGATACTTCCTGCATTAAATCATGGTAAAATTGTATTATGCGATCGATTTATAGATAGTAGTTTGGCATATCAAGGTTACGCAAGAGGGTTAGGATTTGATCCGATATTTCAAATTAACAAATTTGCGATCGATACACATATGCCAGATTTAACGATTTACTTAAAACTCGATCCAAAAATTGGGTTGTTACGTAAAAAAGATAATGACGTTGAACATAACCGTCTAGACAACGAAGAGATAGACTTTCATGAACGTGTAGTTATGGGATATAATAAGTTATCAGAACAGTATCCGGAGCGCATTAAAACGATTGATGCGAATCAAGACATAGACGCTGTATTACACGATACGATTGATGCAATCACACAATTTATAAAATCTAGAGGTGAATAGTCATGAAAATGGTAATTGCGATCGTTCAAGATCACGACAGTCAAAGACTTTCAGATAAATTAACGAAAAATAATTTTAGAAACACGAAACTCGCTTCAACAGGGGGCTTTTTACGTTCAGGTAACACGACATTCCTTTGTGGTGTTCAAGATGAGCGCGTCGATGAGTTATTAAACGTTATCGATGACACATGCGGAAACCGCGAACAAACAGTTGCACCAGTAACTCCGATGGGTGGCAACGCGGATTCATATATTCCGTATCCAGTAGAAGTAGAAGTAGGCGGAGCGACAGTATTCGTCCTACCGATTGAACAATTTGAAAGATTTTAAGTATGGTCGATATTTCTCATACGTTAAATAAAATCATCGAAAATAATAAGCTCAGTCATACGTACTTATTTGAAAGTGATTCTTTAGAGACGTTAAAATCTGTATCTATGGAATTCGCAACGAAAATTCTTTCAGATGATACGCGCAGCAAAACAATGGTTGAATCGCTGAATCATCCAGATTTTTATTATCTACAAACAGATAGAGCGACAATTAAAAAAGAAGACGTTCAAGACGTCATGTACCAAATGAGTCAAAAGCCGGTTCAATCAAACTTTAAAGTTTATATTATTGAATCGTTTGAAAAGCTAACAGTTCAAGCAGAAAATAGTCTGTTAAAGTTTTTAGAAGAACCACCAAAAAATACAATTGCGATATTGCTTACAACAGATAAGAGTAATATTTTACCGACGACACTATCAAGAAGTCAGTATATGTATATACCGAGAAGACAAGATGAAACAATCGAAGAGTTATCTCATCTTTCTCATGGGCTACAGCAAATCGTCAGTCAGTATGGACTTGATTATCATCACATCATTGAACTTGAAGATCGATTTTCAAAAATTGTAACGGAATCAAAGAAAGTAGCTGAACTGTGGCTGAAAAAAGACGCACGCGCGTTAATCCGTTTGACGTCTCTCGTAGAACTATGTAAAGAACGTAAAGATTATTTCTTAGTGTTAACGTTATTAGATGGTATGATGCGTGAAGCAATGTATGACGTATTACAAATTGAGCAGTCGAAACTATTTAACATTGAACTAACAAACTTAGTCAATGTGATTCAATTGACAAGAAACTTAGAAAAGATAGAAGAAGCAAATAAAATGCTGAACTTCAATGTAAACAATATGCTCGTTTTGGAGAGCATGATTATTAGCTCGAAAGGTTGAGCGTGTTATGCTGACAGTAGTAAAAGCAACACTTTTAAAATATAACGAAATAGTATTTATTGAAGTAAAAAACGGTGAACAACTAAAATATGATGACATCATCGTCGCAGAGACGAGACACGGTAAGTTTTTACACAAAGTCCTTCAAGAAAATATAAACGTCACAGAGGAAAACATCGTCGAGCCAGACGGTCGTTTTATCCGTCTAGCGACAGACGAAGACTTTGAAAATGATGCACTAAATGATAGAGATGCAGAAGCGGCATTACAGTTTTGTAGAGACGCTGTTAAAGATGAAAAACTTGGTATGCATTTAATTACGTCGAAGTATTCATTAGATAAAGAAAAACTTATATTTTTCTTTACGGCGGATGAACGTGTCGATTTTAGATCGCTCGTACGTATTCTTGCTCAAGAATTTAAAACGCGTATCGAGTTAAGACAAGTCGGTCTACGAGAAAAAGCGCGTTATCTTGGTGGCGTAGGCCCATGTGGCTATAGTCACTGTTGTTCGACTTATTTAGGTAGCTTTGAACCGGTGTCAATACAAATGGCGAAAAACCAAGACTTATCACTCACGCCAGTTAAAATATCTGGAGCGTGTGGTCGTTTAATGTGCTGTTTAAGTTACGAGAATGATCATTACGAATCTGCGCGTAAAAGGTTGCCAGATGTCGGTGAGTTTATCTACACACCGAAAGGTAAAGTTGAGGTTATCGGTTTAAATATATTAGAACTACAAATCCGCACGAAAAATAAAGATAATTATATTTACGAATTTAGTTTAGACGAATTAGAAGCAAATGAGGTGTAGTAATGCGAGATGAGCTATTTGATCATATTCTCAAAATGGAAAAACACCTTGAAACGATGAACGCTGAATTCGATGAGTTAAAGACACGAACAGTAAAGCTGTTAGAAGAAAATGTTCGTTTAGAAATGGAAAATAACAACTTTAAACAATTGTTAATAGAGACAACGGCGGATAAAGAGAAGCCAGAACGCGAATCATTTAAAAGCAATACGTTACAAAGTATGTACGATGAAGGTTTTCACGTCTGTAACGTATCGTTTGGGACACATCGTCACGGTGAAAAATGTCTCTTCTGCCAAGAAATTTTAACTCGAGACTTATAAAAGCAGCGTTTAGCTGCTTTTATTTTATGGGGAGATATGATTTATGTTAAAAGAAAACGAACGTTTAGATGAGTTATATCGTGAGAATATGCAAATCATTCAAAGTGAAGAAACGTTTAGCTTTTCTATTGATGCGTTATTACTTGCAAACTTTGTCCACGTTACAAAGCGTGTTAAAACAATCGCAGATTTTTGTACAGGAAATGGGATTATTCCGTTGCTTTTATCTTATAAAACGAAAAAGCCAATTACCGGAATCGAAGTCCAGGAAAGACTTGTCGATATGGCTAAGCGTTCAATAGCATTAAACGATAAAAGCACACAGATAGAGATTGAGCACCTCGATTTAAATGATGTAAAATTAAAGTACAACCACTCAGTGTTTGATTTAATTACAGTAAATCCACCGTACTTTAAAAACAATCAACCGACGCATAGTTTGACGCATCACGAAATCGCACGCAGTGAAGTTTTAATTGATTTAAAAGGGATTATTAAAGCAGCACGTTACCTCATTAACAATAAAGGTAAATTTTATATGGTACACCGTGCAGAACGTGTGCATGAAATTATCTCATTATTACATGAACATAATTTTACAGTATCAAAACTACAATTTGTTTATAGTAAACGAACGAATGAGACTGCGCACTTTGTGCTCGTTGAATCGATATTTAATAGTACCGCGCTCGTAAAAGTGTTACCGCCACTTTATATTTACGATGAAAATGGCACATACACAAAAGAAGTGGAAGAGATATATTATGGGTAAACATCATATCTATATCGCACAATGTAGTGACGGCACGTATTACACGGGATATGCAATCGACGTCGATGCACGTATCGACGTACATAATAGTGGTAAAGGTGCGAAATACACACGCGCAAGACGTCCAGTCACTTTAAAATATACAGAGTGTTTTAACACGAAAAGTGAAGCGTTAAAACGAGAATATGAGATTAAACAATTCACGCGTGTACAAAAAGAAGCTTTAATGTCTGAGGTGAAACGATGAATTTATACATTGTAGGGACACCGATTGGTAACTTAGAAGATGCGAGTTTTAGACAAATTGATACTCTAAAAAACGTCGATGTTATTTTAGCGGAAGATACGCGAATGACGATCAAATTATTAAATCATTTTGATATCGATACACCATTAAAAAGTTATCACGATTTTAACAAAGAGACAGCGACAAAAGATATAATAGAAAAGATGAAAGACGGCACGGTGTTCGCACTTGTGAGTGATGCTGGGATGCCAATTATATCTGATCCAGGATATGAACTTGTTAAAAGTATGCAACAGGAAGATTTAAAATATACAGTGATTCCAGCAGCGAGTGCATTTCAGCAAGCAATTGTATTATCTGGTATCGAATCATTTGAATTCACATACTTCGGATTTTTACCAAAATCTAATAAGAAACGGAAAGAAAAGTTAGAAGAAATTCTAACTCACGATAAAACATCCGTCTTATATGAGTCGCCATATCGTGTAAAACAACTCATCGACGATATTTATAAATTCGATGAAAATAGAGTCGTTTCAATCTCTCGAGAAATCACGAAAAAATTCGAACAAACGGTGACAGACTCAGCTAAAAACGTTAAAGAAATGCTCGCGTCAGACATCCCTTTAAAGGGCGAATTTGTTATAGTAATAGAAGGATATATTGACGATTCAGTTGAAGAATTTGATATGGATATAAACACACATGTCGATATACTAATTGAAAGAGGATTAAAACCAAAAGCCGCCATTAAAGAAGTGGCAAAATTACGTAAATTAAAAACACAAGACGTATATGATACGTATCATAGAATTTAATAAATGAAGACAGAGGAGATTTCCATGACGAAAGAAACATTTTATATTACGACGCCAATTTACTATCCGAGTGGTCAACTGCACATCGGTAACTCGTATACAACAATCGCAACAGATGTTCTTGCACGCTATAAGCGCCTACAAGGATACGACGTGCACTACTTAACAGGTACAGATGAGCATGGTCAAAAAATTGAAACGAAAGCAAAAAGCTTAAATGAATCACCAAAAGAGTATCTCGATGGTATGGTAAAAGATATTAAAGAGCTATGGGAATTACTAGACATTACAAATGATCAGTTTATCCGTACGACAGATGAGTACCATAAAAAAGCAGTTCAAGATATTTTTGAGCAACTGTTAGAGCAAGGTGATATTTATCTTGGAGAGTATGAAGGTTGGTATTCAGTATCAGACGAAGAATACTTTACAGAAACACAACTCGCTGAAGTATATAAAGATGAAGACGGCAATGTAATTGGTGGTAAAGCGCCGAGCGGTCACGAAGTTGAGCGTGTAAAAGAAGAAAGTTATTTCTTTAAGATGAGTAAGTATGCGGATCAGCTATTAGAATATTATGATAAAAACCCAGAGTTCATTTTACCATTATCAAGAAAGCATGAAATGATCAATAACTTTATTAAGCCAGGACTCGAAGACTTAGCTGTAACGCGTACGTCATTTAGTTGGGGAATCCCAGTGCGTTCAAACCCGAAACACGTCATTTACGTATGGATTGACGCACTTGCAAACTACATTACAGCACTTGGGTATAAAAGTGATGACCCGTCTAACTTTGAAAAATATTGGCCAGCAAACGTTCAAATGATCGGTAAAGAAATCGTACGTTTCCATGCGATTTATTGGCCGATTATGTTACTTGCTCTAGATCTTCCATTACCTAAACGTATCTTTGGTCACGGCTGGTTACTGATGAAAGACGGTAAAATGTCTAAGTCTAAAGGGAACGTCGTGTATCCAGGTATGCTCGTTGAGCGCTTTGGACTCGATGCAGTACGTTACTACTTAATGCGTGAAGTACCATTTGGTTCTGACGGAGTATTTACACCTGAAGCATTCGTTGACCGTATGAACTACGATTTAGCGAACGATTTAGGAAACTTAGTGAACCGTACAGTATCGATGATTAACAAATACTTCGGTGGAGAAGTTCCGGAGTATAACGGAGCACAAAACGACTTTGACGCTGACTTAGAACGCACAGTAAAAGAAAGCATTGAAAAGTATGAACATTCAATGGACGATTTACAGTTTAACCGCGCACTTGAAGCGGTATGGACAATTGTAAGCCGTACGAACAAATATATCGATGAAACAACACCATGGATTTTAGCTCGTGAAGAAAAAACAGAAGCACTTGGTAACGTGATGGTTCATCTCGCTGAAAATATCCGTATTATCGGTATTTTAACGCAACCATTCTTAACGAGAGGCTCTAAAAAGATTTTTGAACAACTCGGATTGACTGAAGAAATTCAAACAGAGTACAACACAATTTACACATATGGACAAGTTGCATTTAGCTCACCAGTATCAAAGAAAGCAACGCCAATTTATCCAAGACTTGAAGTCGAAGAAGAAGTTCAGTTTATTAAAGAAGAGATGGCCAAGACTGCTCCAGCAGCACCTAAAGAAGACGCTGAAGAAGTAGAAGAAATTTCGATTGATGACTTTGATAAAGTCGAAATTAAAGTCGCAACAATCGTAAACGCATCAGAACATCCAAAAGCAGATAAATTACTAAAGATTCAAGTCGATCTAGGAAATGAAGAGCGTCAAATCGTGTCAGGTATTCGCGAGCATTATGAAGCGGATGAAATAATCGGTAAAAAAGTACTCGTCGTGACGAACTTAAAACCTGTGAAACTTCGCGGAGAGCTTTCTCAAGGAATGATTCTAACAGCAGAAAAAGATGCACGATTAACGCTCGTATCTGTACCAAACGGTATAGAAAACGGAAGCATTGTAAAGTAATTAAGGAGTGATTCGATGCTAATTGATACACACGTTCACTTAAACGCAGATCAATATGAAGGTGAAGTTGATGCGGTAATAGAACGCGCAAAAGAAAACGGCGTAGAAAAATTCGTCGTTATCGGGTTTGACCGTAAAACAATTGAGCGTACGATGGAATTAATCGAATCGTATGACGAAGTGTACGGCGTTATCGGATGGCATCCAGTCGACGCAATTGATTGTACGGATGAGGATTTAGAGTGGATTGAGTCATTATCCAGTCACGAAAAAATCGTCGCTATCGGCGAAATCGGACTCGACTATCACTGGGATAAGTCACCAAAAGACATTCAAAAAGAAGTGTTTATTAAACAAATTGAACTCGCAAAGCGTGTGAATTTACCGATTGTCATCCACAATAGAGATGCAGATGAAGACACGATAGACATATTAGAATCGCACGATGCAAAATCAGTCGGTGGTATTATGCATTCATTCCATAACGGTACTGATGAACAAATCGACCGTGTGTTAAATATGGGCTTTTACGTATCACTTGCTGGTGTTATTACATTTAAAAACGTGAAGCGTCCGAAAGAAGTGGCGCAATATGTGCCGCTCGACAGATTACTCGTCGAAACAGACGCACCATATTTAACACCCCATCCATTTAGAGGCAAACGTAACGAGCCAAAACTCGTTCGACTCGTCGCTGAAGAAATCGCACAACTGCGTGGAATTTCTGTAGAAGAAGTCGAAAAGGCAACGACAGAAAATGCAAAGAGAATATATAATATTTAAATAGGGGCTATAATGCCCCTGTTTTTCTTAAAAGGAAGAATTATAGTGAAACCATACATACGAGAGGTCATTATCGTTGAAGGCCGAGACGACACACGTCGTTTAAATGAGGTGTTTGATTGTGAGACTATTGAAACGAACGGCTCAGCAATAAACAAACGAACACTCGATGAAATCGAAGTCGCATTAAATACACGTGGTGCAATTATATTTACAGATCCAGATTACCCCGGACAAAAGATTCGAAATACGATACTTGAACGATTTCCAAATATTAAAGAGGCGTTCATCAGTCGTAACAAAGCCAAAAACAAACGAGGGAAAATCGGCGTTGAAAATGCATCGCCCGAAGATTTAAAAGATGCGCTAAAAAGGGTCGTGACGAGTGCTAAAACTGAAGTCGAAACGATAACAAAAAGTGACATGATCGACTTACAGTTATCCGGGCAACCAGATTCTAAAAAAAGACGACATCACGTGGCAGAGAAGCTAAACATAGGATACGCGAATGCAAATAGTATGCGTCAAAAATTTAACCGATATAACATTCAAAAAGAGTTGATTTTAGACGCTTTAAAAGATTATAAGGAATGATAGAGATGAAAGACATCGCAACAATTGGTCGTACAAAAGAAATCGTTGAAAAGTATAACTTTAGCACGAAAAAAAGTTTAGGACAGAATTTTTTAATCGACAGAAATATTATACAAGAAGTGTTAAAAAAAGCGAGAATTAACGACGACATCGGTGTTATTGAAGTAGGTCCAGGGATTGGGTCACTGACTGAACAGCTTGCAAAAGTGGCTAAAAAAGTCGTCGCATTTGAAATCGACGACCGCCTGATTCCAGTGCTTAACGACACGTTAAGTCCATATGACAACATTAAAATCATCCATGAAGACGTCTTACAGGCTGATATTGGAAAGGTCATTAAAGAGGAATTCTCTGACGTAAAAGAAGTTATCGTCGTCGCAAACTTACCGTATTATATTACGACACCGATTCTTATGAACTTTTTAATGTATCATAAAGAGATTTCACGCTTTTACACGATGATGCAAAAAGAAGTCGGTGAACGTCTAAGTGCGTCACCGAGCAGCAAGAGTTATGGTTCTTTATCGATTGCGATTCAGTACTATACAGAAGCTAAAATCATTCAAAACGTACCAAAAACAGTGTTTATGCCACCACCAAATGTTGACTCGATCGTCGTAGAACTCGTGAGACACGAAAATCCTCCGGTCAAAGTAGACGATGAAGAAACATTCTTCAAACTGACGCGTGGTGCGTTCGTCATGAGAAGAAAGACGATATACAATAACTATCAAAGCTTATTTAAAGACGGGAAAAAGAAAAAAGAAGACATATTAGCGATGTTAGAAGCCGCTGAAATCGATCCGAAAAGACGCGGTGAAAGCTTGTCAATACAAGAATACGCACGTATTTATGAAAGCTTCAAAAATAGTAATCTTAAATTTTAACAAATATGAATCTCAATGTATAGTCTAAACCCGTATCTTTTTAAAATAAATTGACTAAATTGTGAAAAAATGGTACAATAAGATAAGTAAAGATAAGGGTGGATGAACTATGGCAAAGACATTGAGAGATATAAGAGGAATCTTAGAAGACGAAGTAGGAAATCCAGTATTACTTGAAGCACAAGGCGGTAGACGAACAATCGTAAGACGAAAAGGTGTGTTAAGAGAAACACATCCAGCAATCTTCATCGTCGAGCTCGATCCAGAAAAACATAATTTTGAATGTGTATCATATTCATACTCAGACATCTTGACTAAACATGTAGAAGTCACAGTTTTCAATGAGGACAAGACAGAGAAGCTTGTATTGATTGAAGACGAAGAAGTGGCAAACTAAATACTTACATTATAGAACTGCACATCAATGATGTGCAGTTTTTTATTTGAACTTGTTGCTCATGAGGATGCTGCTCCAGATACCATGTCCAATCAGCAGTGCACCGCAAAGTGCAACAGAATAAGCAAGCTTTCCCTCAGAAAGATAGAAGCCGTAAACTGATAAATAAATTCCAAGACCGACAAGTAAAAATAAGTTATAGAAAGGGAATATTTTCCATTCCATTAAAACACTTTCTTTTTAATTTAATTTATATTATTATAACTTTATTTTATATAATACGAAATAAATAAATGAAATCAATACGAATTTCTGTTATCGATATTATCTCTATTATGTCTCGTATAACTATCGACTTTTAATTGTTTGTTTTATACTGTTAGAATCATATAAACGAATAAAATTTGTAAAAGCTAAGGATGATAATCAATGACAATTCCAAAGATTACGGTCATTGGGAGTTTGAATATGGATCTCGTCGTTACGACAGATATCGTTCCGAAAACAGGAGAGACGGTTATTGGTAATGATTTTGTGACGACGTGTGGTGGTAAAGGAGCGAACCAAGCAGTAGCAGCGAGAGAACTCGGAAGTGACGTGACGTTTATCGGTAGAATTGGATACGACGTTTACGGTAAAGAGATTCTAGAAAACTTTAAGTCTCGCGGAATTACATTTGTAGATGAAACACCTGTTAAAAACGTATCGACAGGGCTTGCGTGTATTACACTTGCTGACAAAGACAACTCGATTATTATCGTGCCTGGTGCAAACGCACACGTAACTCCTGAATTTTTAGAAGTACATAAAGATAAAGTAATCGATAGTGATTACGTGTTAACACAGCTAGAAATTCCAATCGAAACAGTCGATTATCTCGCGACAATTTGTAAAGAAAACGATGTGCCGTTAATAGTGAATCCAGCGCCAGCATCGGCACTCACGGACAACATTTTAGACGCATGTACATACATCACACCGAACAAAATCGAGCTGGATCAGTTAAAGTCCTACCACTCAAATTTAATGGATGATTATATCGACAAAATTATCGTGACGAACGGTTCGAATGGTTGTTTTTATTATGAAGATAAAAAAGAAGTAAGTATCGGAAGTTTTAAAGCAGAAGTTGTCGATACGACAGGAGCAGGAGACACTTTTAACGGCGCACTTGTAAGTGAACTCGCACGCGGAAAAGGTTTGAAAGAAAGTTTACGATTTGCGAACGCATCAGGTGCACTGAGTGTTACGAAATTCGGCGCGCAAAGTGGAATGCCGACGCGCGAAGAAATTTTAGCAATATTAGAAGCAAAGCATAAAAACTAAATCCATTATAAAAAGTACGAGTCCTATTTGAACTCTCGAATGGTTGGTTTTGATAGCCAAACGGATAGAAGTTTCAAAATAGGACTCATTTTTTATTCTTCTTTAAACGCCTCGTTATTAATGTCAGTAATAAACATATGCCCTGGTTTATGGCTAATCATAATCGAAGGTTTCGCTTGTAAAATTGCGTTTTGTGGAGTGACTCCACATCCCCAAAATACTGGTACTTCATCGTCTGCAATATCGATCGAATCACCATAATCAGGTTTTGTGATATCTTCGATCCCAATTGCACGTGGATCTCCGACATGAACCGGACCTCCATGCATATTTTTAAACTGAGATGTAATCTCGATTGCTTTATCAACTAGATTCTTTTTAATCGGGCGCATTGAAACGACCATATTACCATGGAAAATACCTGCACGCTCTGTTGGGATGTTTGTTTTATACATCGCGACGTTTTTATGTTGTTCAATATGCTTCAGCGAGATATCGCCTTTCATTAACGCGTCTTCGAATGTAAAACTACAGCCGATTAAAAATGAAACAAAATCATCTTGCCAAATGTCTGTTACGTCTTCGACAGTGTCGACGAGCGTTCCGTTCTTATAAATATTATAAAACGGAATATCAGTACGAATATCAGAATCCTTCGCGAAGCGGCTGATATACTTACCATCTTCGAGCACCTCAATAATCGGAATCGGTGTTTGATTGCGAAGTGCATACAGTAAAAAATCAAATGCGTATGCTTTAGGTAGCACAACAAGATTCGCCTGCACGTTATCATTTGCTAAACCAGACGTCGTATTCTTATGTCGGCCATTTCGAATCTCTTGACGAATTTCATAAGCATCCATAATATCTCTCCTCGATAAAAATGTTACTTATAGTTTACAGGAGTTTTGAGGAGATAGGGGTTTTTTGGGGGCGTTTGGGTGTTTTATCTTTAAAAGAGTAATAGAGAAACTTTGAGAAATTATATTTAACAAAATTTTAGTGATTCTGTTAGATATTCGGATATATTTAACATATTTCGTCCGAATTAATCACTTTTTGTTAAATATAATTTTTTATCTAACAAAAACGAGGCAAAATTCCGATTTTTTGTTAATTATCCGGATATATTTAACAAATTCCAGCATCCAAGGTACAAATTTGTAAATAAGAGTGATGAAAAGCATGGTGTCCTGCAGTTAACGGG
>NZ_KV802769.1:14256-42515 GCF_001810835.1 Nosocomiicoccus sp. HMSC067E10
AGTTAACGGGGCAAATAAGAGTGTTTTATCTTGTAAAGAGTAATTAGACAACATCGTAAAATTATATTTAACAAAAAAATCGTGATTCTGTTAGATATCCGGATATATTTAACATATTTCGTCTAAGGCGATCACTTTTTGTTAAATATAATTTTTTATCTAACAAAAACGAGGCAAAATTCCGATTTTTTGTTAATTATCCGGATATATCTAACAAATTCCAGTATTCCCGGATCATTTTTGTAAATAAGGGGGATGAAAAGCATGGTGTCCTGCAGTTAACGGGGCAAATAAGAGTGTTTTATCTTATAAAGAGTAATTAGATAACGTCGTAAAATTATAATTAACAAAAAAATCGTGATTCTGTTAGATATCCGGATATATTTAACATATTTCGTCTAAGGCGATCACTTTTTGTTAAATATAATTTTTTATCTAACAAAAACGAGGCAAAATTCCGATTTTTTGTTAATTATCCGGATATATTTAACAAATTTCAGTATTCCCGGATCATTTTTGTAAATAAGAGGGATGAACAGCGTGGTGTCCTGATCTTAATCAGTGAAATAAGGTTTTTAATCATCTAAAGGATAAATTTCCTTAAAAATCATAAAATTGAGTGTATAAGACCTAATATGGGCCTTTTGTCATGAAGGTCTATAAAATCGAAATAAATATGGAGAGGCAACATGCAAATGTTGTAAAGATTTAAGGATGCTATCATTATGAGAAAGTTTTTCTAGAATATCGAACATAAACATACTAAAAATTCGAATGACTTGAGGTCGTTTGTTCTCAAGTCATTCTACAGCTTTTTTATCTTGCTTCGCTGTTGGTCACACCAGGTGTAAACAGGAATAAAAATTAATCAAATATTTTTAAAATTATAGTTACTCCTAGTGCACCTACGATCATGATAGTAGAGAAACTAAATAATATTTCTAACCAATTAGAATCAGGTAAAAACGAGAATAGTATTACATCAATAAATATTACTAATATTATCCATGAAACTACTTTTAAATGATTTTTTCTTTTGTTCATAAAGTAATGCTCACCTTAACTAAAGACTTTACAAGCAGCTTGTTTGCCACCGAATTTTTCGACTGCTGTTTGGAAAAGGTATCTGCAAACATCCACCACACATCCCGCTTTGCGGATATCTTGCCCATACCCACGTCAAGCAAAAGACTGTAAGAAAGCGTACAATATAACTTTGTGAAATTTACTGAAATAACTATTTTCAAGTGGCTAACTTAAACTTGAAATTTAAGTGCGAGTGCTTTTCTTGTTTCTCTGATTTTGAAATTTTAAAAACCTCCATTTAGTTTTATATATTATTTGCTCTTATTGTTCTAGTTCGTTGATATGAGTTAAGACTTGTTCGAGAATACTGAAAACATGAAGATCATCAAGACTGTAAACCATGCTTTTCCCTTCTCTCCTTGCCTTCACTAAACGCGAATCTTTCAATATTTTTAGTTGGTGTGAAATCGCGGACTGTTCCATATCCAATGCAAGCACAATGTTTCCAACACTGAGTTCTTTTTTCTGTAAAAGAAAGAGAATCGACAAGCGTGTAGGGTCACTAATCACTTTGAATAATTTGCTTATTGATTGAATCTTCTCTTTATTGATTGGCGAAGATGTTGATGTATGCATATGCTCTTATTCCTCTCATATGATTTTCCGTTCATATATATAATACCACATGAGTAAAACGATGCGAGTTTTTAGTTTATAGACTAAATTAAGACTTTTGTATTCATAATAGTAGTCCATTTGAACAAGAAGCATCTTGTCTTGACAAAGCTCATAAAGTGAGTTAATATGATTTCGTAAACATATGAACGAAACTTCATATGTGAATCATAATCATTCCGATTTACATATGAAAGGAGATGGATACTGGATAAGCCCAAAATATATGAATCCTTGCCTTACTTCGGCAAGCATGCGAGTTCAGAAGTTGCAAAACACAAAAAAGTCGGTGTATAGTTACACTATTTCTATTAGTCTAACTCAAGTTGAAAAATATTTTACGGCAGTTAAAGGATGTGTATTTTAATGGTTGATTGGTTTTTGAGTTTAAACCCAATCTGGCAAGCAACATTAGCGGGTGTATTTACTTAGCTAATGACCGTCCTAGGTTCGAGTTTAGTATTTTTATTTCATGAAGTGAATGATAAACTTCTTGCCATTATGAATGGTTTTGCTGCCGGGGTTATGTTTGCAGCAAGTTACTGGTCTTTGTTAGCACCATCCATTGATTTTGCAGAGCAAAATGGTTATGGTATTTGGTCATTTGTGCCTGCTTTGGTTGGTTTTTTAGTAGGAGGCCTCTTTTTAAGAGTTGTGGATGGCGTGGTCCCTCATTTGCATAATAGAACAAGCGGTGTTGAGGAAACTGAGGGTGTTGCTTCATCTTTATCGTCTACAACCCTTTTGTTTCTAGCGGTAACCATTCATAATATACCAGAAGGGTTGGCAATTGGTGTGGCTTTTGGAGCTGCTGGACAAGGAGCTTCTGCTATTACAAGTGCATTGGTGCTTGCACTGGGTATTGGGCTGCAAAACTTTCCCGAAGGTGCTGCGCTTTCAATGCCTATTCGAGCAGAAGGCAGTACAAAGGGACATGCATTTAATATGGGGCAATCCAGTGCACTTTTTGAAATTATATCAGCAACTATTGGCGCTTGGCTGGTCACACAGATAACTGTTATCTTACCTTATGCATTAGCTTTTGCAGCAGGAGCCATGGTATTTGTCTGTGTTGAAGAATTGATTCCTAATTCTCAAACGAATGGACATAGCGAAGTAGCGACAATGGCATTTATGATTGGTTTTGCTATCATGATGACATTGGACGTTGCTCTTGGTTAAACAATAAACAAAGGACACAAAAAAGTCTACAAAAATCAAATAAATTATATAGAAAGGTGATAAAAATGGAAAATATCCAAGAACAACAATCACAGGAAAAAGAGAAACATAACCATAACCACGACCACGATCACGGAAAGATGCCTATTGTTTTATACTTTATTGGTTTGGCATTGGCAATTGTTTCGCTGTTCTTAAGTGACGAATATCAAACCGTAAAAAACATCATGTTCTCACTCGCCACAATTAGTGCGGGCTATCATGTCATTATTCTGGAAGGTCTTGGAGAGACAATTGAGAATACAAAAACAAATAAAAAGTTCACGCCTAATTCTCATATTTTAATGGGATTAGCAGCTATAGGAGCTTCAGCGATAGGGAATTTTTGGGAAGGAACGTTGTTGATTCTCATTTTTTCAGGCGCACATTTTCTGGAAGATTACGCTGAAGGAAGAAGTAAACGAGAAATAACGAAATTACTCGAAATGAATCCAACGACTGCTCGGTTAATTTTGCCTGATGGGAATACAAAAATTGTTGATGTCAGTGAATTAACAGTGGGAGACCAACTTCAGGTATTAAATGGTGACCAAGTACCCATTGATGGCGTCATTTTATCTGGCTCTACTTCCATTGATGAATCGTCTATTAATGGTGAAAGTATACCCAATGAAAAAACAAAAGGAGATACCGTTTTTGGGAGTACGATTAATGGGACAGGTACGTTTACAATGGAAGTCACCAAAGAAAACGAAGATACAGTCTTTTCAAAAATTTTACAATTAGTGAACCAGAACCAAGATAATCAAACAAAAGCTGCAAGTATTATCCAAAAATTTGAACCGAAATACGTTACAGTTGTTTTAATTGCTATTCCCCTGTTCGTGTTATTAGCTCCTGCTCTATTTGATTGGACATGGGCACAAAGTATTTATAGAGGATTAGTTCTTTTAGTTGCAGCTTCACCATGTGCTTTAGCAGCAGCTACCGTATCGGTAACCTTATCAACGACCTCTAATCTGGCCAAAAATGGAGTCCTTTCAAAAGGTAGTTCTTATCTGTCTCAATTAGCTGATACTCAAGCAATTGCGTTTGATAAGACCGGAACTTTGACCAAAGGAAAACCAGAAGTAACCAATTATCATTTTGCTGATTCCGTGAACGTAGAAAATATGATTGATATCGTAGTAGCTCTTGAAAAAGAATCCAATCACCCCTTAGCAGATGCCATTCTAAGAAAGTTTGAACAAAAAAATCAACTGACTATTGAAGTAGAAAATCAGATTGGTAAAGGGTTGACAGGAGATTACAACGGCAAAAATTATCGGATCGGAAAACCAACTTCGTTTAACGAGGTTGCAGATGAATATATTCGTTTAAATAATGAATGGGCATCAGAAGGTAAAACAGTCGTATATGTAGCAGAAGATGAGAATGTCATTGGACTTATAGCTCTCATGGACGTTCCAAGTGAACATGCAAAAGACACCATTAAATACTTTAAAGAACAAGGCATACACACCACTTTAATCACTGGCGACTCAGAAATGACAGGAAAAGCAGTTGCGGAACAATTAGAAATAGATGAAGTAATCGCGAATGTCATGCCAGAAGATAAATCTCGAATTATAGACGAGCAAAAAGAGAAATACGGCTTAACAGCAATGGTGGGTGATGGTGTAAATGATGCCCCAGCCCTTGTGAATGCAAATGTAGGGATTGCCATGGGAGACGGAACCGATGTAGCAGTAGAAGTGTCTGATTTGGTTTTGATGCAGAATGATTTATCCAAATTGGTCCAATCTCATAATATTTCAACCAAAATGAATCGTGTCATTTGGCAAAATATTATTTTTTCAATGGCAGTCGTCGCTTTTCTAATTGTGGTTAGCTTATTAGGATTAACAGATATAGCAATCAGTGTCATTATCCATGAAGGAAGTACATTGGTTGTAATCCTAAATGGGCTTCGTTTGTTAAAACCTAACTAATCCAATCAAAACTCAAAAAGGTTTAGGTATACTAATAAGTTTCTGAAGTTTATATGCCTCTAACGTGCTAAAAACGTTAGAGGCATATTTTTTATAAATTACTTTGTCTCAAAAACAATCGATTATGGGACGATTTTAAATAACAACTTTTATAGACTAGAAGAAGGGTTTTTTAGTGCCAAAACTTTGCTCTTTATCTACGTATCTTTACCCACCCTTTATGATACAATTGAGAAAATCAAAATAGAGAAGGAAGAGGATTATGAGTGGGTATATATATGGGTATGCAAGGGTAAGTACACGATCACAAGAATTGTCTCGTCAGTTGGATTTGCTCAATGAACATAACTGCAACGAAATACTGACCGAAAAGATGACGGGAACCAAAGCTAACCGTCCGCAATTAAATCGACTGAAAGATAAATTGCGTCCAGGTGATACAGTTGTCGTGGAAAGCTTCTCTCGTTTGGGTCGCAGTACAAAAGATTTAATTGAACTTGTAAATTACTTTGAAGAACATAATATAAAGTTGATCAGCTTAAAAGAGAATTTTGATACTGCCACTCCACATGGTCGGCTTATGATGACTGTATTTCAAGCATTTAGCCAATTTGAGCGAGATTTGATTGTTGAACGTACAAAAGAAGGTTTAAAAAGTGCTCGAGCTAGAGGGCGAAAAGGCGGGCGCCCTCCTGTGAACCAACGAGATATCGAACGAGCAATAAAATTGTACAAAAGTGAAGAATATAGTGTGAAAGAAATTGTTGAGATGACAGGAATCAGCAAGTCAACGCTTTATCGTTACTTAGATAAATAAAAATTGACGATTAATTTTATTTAATCGTAGGAAAGAGGTGTTCTCATAAACCAAGAACTTCCTCCATTAACTCTATATACGGGCGACTAAAATGACGAATGAAATCGATATGATCGGTGGTAAAATGGGTATGGTTAAAAGTATGTATAGAGTTCTTCAGTTAGGAGCAGAAGAAAAATACTCAACGAATGTGTATGAAGAAATTGATCTCATTATTATTGATGAAATAGATCGATTAAAAGTACAGCATTTAGAACATTTAAGAGATATTTATGACCAAAAAGATGTGGCTATGATCTTTATTGGAATGCCGGGTATAGAAAAGCGATTGGCTCGTTATCCTCAACTCTACTCGAGAATAGGTTTTGCCCATGAATTTGACAGATTGAGTAAAGACGAGATCCACCATATTCTGGAATACAAATGGGAAGAGTTAGGATTATCTGTCCAACTGGAAGATTTTGCTAATTATGAAGCTGTCACTAGTATTATTAAAATTACCAGTGGAAACTTTCGACTTATCCAAAGACTTTTCACCCAAATCGAAAGAATATTAGAAATCAATAACCTTGAAACTATCACGACAGAAGTAGTGGAAGCTGCACGAGATAGTTTAGTTATTGGAGTAAAATAAGTAACAAAAAGGACTATTTCATTTAGCGAAATAGTCTTTTTTTGTTCTATCAGTGCAACATAGCGCTTGAAGTTAGTGCGAAATAAAACCAAAATTTACACTTATAAATGTTGGTATATGTGCATTTGTTAAGCATTTTAGTTACAATAAATATGTTAGGACATATAAATAGGTCATATATATAAGGTGGTTTTATTGAATAAAGAAAAACATAAAATCGGTTATGCAAGAATAAGTGATAAAGATCAAAACTTTGCTCGGCAGATTGAAAGTTTAAATAAAGCAGGTTGCTACAAAATATATACAGATGATTTAAGTGGGAAAGATAGAAATAGACCAGCTTTAAAAGAAATGCTTAGTTTCATAAGAGAAGGCGATATAGTGGTTGTTTCTGAACTTGATAGATTAGGAAGAAATAATAAGGAGTTAACAAGGACACTTGATGAAATAAGAATAAAAGGTGCGACAATTGAAATATTAGATTTACCTTCTTTAAGAGGAGTTGAAGATGATAATTTAAGACAATTATTGCAGAATTTAATTATTGAGCTATATAAATATCAAGCAGAAAAAGAACGTGAAGCTATTTTAGAAAGACAAAGACAAGGGATTGAAATAGCTAAAAAACAAGGGAAGTATAAAGGTAAACCTTTCAAATATTCAAAAGACAATCCTAGATTAAAACATGCTTTTGAATTATTTAAGCAAGGGTTAAGTGATCGAGAAGTTGAAGAAAAAACTGGTATCAATGAACGTACTTTTAGAAGATATAGACAAAGAGCGGGTATTTATAGAAAAGATTATTAGAAACATAGTAGATCAATGACTTTTTCTTTTTAGAAAAGGAGTTAGAGTATGAATACAGTTATTTTAGTTGAAAAACCAAGTCAGGCTCAAAGTTATGCAGAAGCTTTAAAACAATCAAAAAAGAAAAATGGTTATTTTGAAGTGTCAGATGATGAATTACCAAGTGCGATAATTACATATGGTTATGGTCATTTAGTTAGTTTAGCAGAACCTGAAAAGTATAATAAAGATTGGAAAAAATGGAGTTTAGAGCAATTACCAATGTTTCCTGATCAATATAAATTTGAGGTCTCAAAAGGTGCTGCAAAACAATTTAACATTGTTAAAAAGCATTTAGATAATGCTGATACTATTATTATAGGTACAGATAGTGATAGAGAAGGAGAAAATATTGCACGATCAATAATTAATCTTTCGGGAAATGGTAAAAAAGATATTAAAAGATTATGGTTAAACTCACTTGAAACTGATGAAATTAGAAAAGGTTTGAAGAACTTAAAAGACGGTAAACAATTTTATTCTACTTATAAAGAAGCACAGACTAGACAGATTGCCGATTGGTTGGTTGGAATGAACTTATCACGTTTATATACGTTGTATATGCAGAATAACGGTCTGAATGGCGTTTTTAGTATCGGACGAGTGCAAACACCAACTTTATTTATGATTTATCAACGAAATCAAGAGATAGAGAATTTTGTATCAAAGCCATTTTATGAGCTTTATGGTACTTTTTATACTGAAAAAGGCGAGTATGAAGGTAAATATTCAGGGCGTTTTGATACAGAAGATGAATTAAATGATTTTTTAAGAGAAAACAACATTGATAGTATCAGTAAGCTTAATCGAGCAAAAGTAAAAAATGTTGATGTTAAAGAGAAAAGATAACAAGCACCTAGATTATTTAGCTTGTCTGATTTACAAGCAACAGCTAACAAAAGATTTAAGTACAGTGCTTCAAAAACATTATTAGTTGCTCAATCATTGTACGATAAAAAGGTATTATCTTATCCTCGAACAGATACTAATTATATTGGTAGCCCTGAATTTAACTATTTTCAAGTGGCTAACTTAAACTTGAAATTTAAGTATTTAAAGTTTTATTTAAATATATTTTTTATCTAACAAAAAGAGCGCATAATTCCGATTTTTTGTTAATTATCCGGATATATTTAACAAATTCCAGCATCCAAGGCACAAATTTGTAAATAAGAGTGATGAAAAACGCCCCCAGCCAGTGCTTTATCTTCAAAAAGAGTCGAATAAGTACAAATAAATACCCAAACCACACACCTCTCCACCAAAGTTTAGGCTTGACTAAAAAATAAACATAAGGTATCCTAAAAATAGATTATTATAAGGAGTTGTAACATGTTAAAGGTAGAGAATTTAAATGTCGTATACGACAAGCATATTCATGCGATTAAAGATGCGTCATTTGAATTGGAGACAGGTAATATATATGGGATTATCGGCTCGAATGGTGCGGGTAAGTCTTCGCTTATTAAAGGGATGTTAAATCTTGTGCCGAACACTGGTACGGTGACTTTTAATGGCGAATCGATGAAAAATCACGCGAAACGTATATCGTACGTGCCGCAGCGTGTCGATATTGATATGACGTTTCCAGTGACGGTTTTTGACTGCGTGCTTATGGGAACGTATCCGAACCTGGGCGTACTTAAAAGACCTGGTAAAAAAGAAAAAGAGCGCACGTTAGAAAGTTTGAAAAAAGTTGGTATGGAAGATTTTAAAGACCGACAAATTGGTGAACTGTCTGGCGGACAGTTCCAACGAGTCTTAATTGCACGTACACTTGCACAGCATAGCGATCTCGTCTTTTTAGATGAGCCGTTCGTTGGGATTGATGTACAGAGTGAAAAAGTGATCATCAAAGTCTTAAAAGAAATGGCTGAAGAAGGAATTACGATATTAATTGTGCACCATGATTTAAGTAAAGTGCACGATTATTTTGATGAACTTATTTTAGTCCACTTCGGTGTTAAAGATTACGGTTCAGTAGAAAAAGTATTCACTGAGAAGAATTTAAAAGAAGCATATGGTGACAATATTATCGTGAAAGCAGGTGAAGCATGATGGTTATGAATATTTTTCACGATATTTTTGCATACGAATTTTTTCAAAAAGCGCTCTTAACTGGTGCGGTTGTAGGGATTGTGTGTGGAGTAATAGGGAGTTTTATCGTCATGCGCGGGCTCGCTTTAATGGGTGACGCGATTTCACACGCAGTATTACCAGGAGTTGCGATTTCATTTATGCTTGGTATTAACTTTTTCGTTGGTGCGGTAATTGTTGGATTACTCGCAGCGATTGGTATCGGGTTTATTAATCAGAACAGTAATATTAAAAATGATTCGGCCATCGGGATCGTGTTCTCGACGTTCTTTGCGATAGGTGTGTTGTTAATTGCAAAAGCAAATACAGCGATGGATTTAACCGAAATACTATTTGGTAACGTTCTAACGGTACGCGACATAGATCGTACGTTAACGATGATTGTTGCAGCTGTCGTTATCCTCGTTGTTATCCTATTCTATAAAGAATTTTTAATTACGACGTTTGACCCGACGATGGCAGTAGCAAGCGGGATGCCAGTGAAAACTATTCACTACGGATTAATGGTACTACTCACACTTGTAACTGTTGTATCGTTACAGACAGTAGGAGTTATTTTAGTCGTGAGTTTACTCATTACGCCAGCGGCGACAGCATATCTACTCACAAAACGTATGTCTCTAATGATCGTAATTGCAGCAAGTCTCGGCGGAATTTCTGCCATCATCGGACTGATGTTTAGCTTTAAGCTAAATCTATCGAGTGGTCCGACGATTGTACTTGTAGCTACAGCATTTTTTTTAATTGCATTTATTTTTGCACCTAAGAAGGGAGTTCTATGGAAATGGATTTAATTAAAAGGATTTCTGGCGTTTTAATTGCGCTACTTATTTTAACGGGTTGTTCATCTGACAGTGCAGATGAAGAGCAAAATGACAAACTAAAAATCACATCGACGTTTTCTATTATGACGGATATCGTTGAAGCGATTGGTGGAGATCATGTGGAAGTTCATAACTTAGTGCCACTAGGAACAGACCCACATGAATACGATCCAAAGCCAGAAGACATTCAGTTTTTAACAAAAAGTGATGCATTATTCTATAACGGCTTAAACTTAGAAGGAGAAAACGGTGGATGGCTAGATAAGTTCATTTCGTCAATTAATTATGACGAAAATAAAGTGTTCCGTGCGACTGAAGAAGTCGAACCAATGTATCTCGCATCAGGCACAAAAGATGAAGAAATCAACCCACACTCGTTTATCGATCCAAATGTCGGCATTAAAATGGCTGAAGCGGTCGAACAAGCATTAATTGAAATTGATGCAGATAATAGCGACTACTACAAAAAGCGTGCAGAAGAATATATCTCTGAGTTAAAAGACATTGAAGCGGAATATCGCGAAACGTTTGAAAATATTCCAGATGAAAAACGCATTTTAGTCGCAAGTGAGTTTGCATTTCAATATTTAACAGAACAATATGATATTCAAGAAGGTTATATTTGGGCAATTGACACAGAAGATAACGGGTCACCACAACAAATTAAAGACACGACAGAGTTTGTAAAACAACATAATCCGCCGGTCTTATTTGTAGAATCAAACGTCGATAGACGTCCGATGGAAGCTGTGTCTAAAGAGTCAGGAGTACCAATTTACGAAAAGCCACTGTACAGTGACGAAATTGGTAACCGAGACAGTGAAGCAAGTACGTATATCGAATATTTAAGATATAACTTAAAAGTACTTTCTGACGGTATGAACAGATAATATCTTTTAGTGTGCCATAACTAAAATATTATATATATACGGATTAGAACTCTCTAATCCGTTTTTTTTTATGATGAGAGGATAGTTTTCTCTTTAGATAATATGAAAAAATTAGTATCATAATAAGTAATTTACTAATAGGTAGAGGGCGGATGATATGCATATTGAAACAGCACCAGCAAAGATTAATTTAACGCTTGATGTACTTCATAAAAGAGATGATGGCTATCATGAAGTTGAAATGGTGATGACGACAATTGATTTAAACGACTATTTAACGTTCAAAAAACGCGAAGATAACCGTATCGTGCTGTCCTCAAATCACGGGTTTTTACCACTCGATAAGAAAAATCTCGTCTACCAAGCTGCACTTATTATGCAAGAGTACGGTGCTAAAGGCGTGGATATTCATATCGACAAATCGATTCCAGTAGCTGCGGGACTTGGTGGAGGTAGTGCAGATGCCGCTGCAACCTTTAGAGGAATAAATACACTATACGATTTAAATATCGATATTGACGAACTTGCTAGACGCAGTGCAGAAATCGGGTCAGACATTCCGTTTTGTGTATATGGAGGCACGAGACTCGCAACAGGGCGTGGAGAAATTACGACACCATTAAAACGCGCAGGACATGCGTGGATTGTGCTTGCCAAACCGAATATTAGCGTGTCAACAAAACGTATATATGGCGCGTTAAAAGGCGAAAAATCAAACCGAGGGACAAAACGCATGGTCGAAGCGTTAAATAACGGAAGTTATTATGACGTGATTGACGCGTTGTCTAATGACCTTGAACCAATTACTCGAACGCGTTATAAAAAAGTCGATAATTTACTCGAGTGCTTCAGAAGAAGTAAAGCAGACGGGGTACTCATGAGCGGAAGCGGACCAACGGTTTATGGTATTTGCAAAAAAGAACATCAAGCGACACAGTTATATAACGCAATTAAAGGTATTTGTGACGAAGTATATAAAGTACGACTTATCGGCTAATTCAACATAAGTGAGGAGAAGCAAATGAAGTTTAAACGGAGTGAGCGCATCGTTTTTATCACGGAGTATTTATCGAGACGACCAAACGAACGTATCCCGTTATCTGTATTTGTTAACAAATTTTCACAAGCAAAATCATCGATCAGTGAAGACCTTCGAATTATAAAAGCAGTGTTCGAAGAGGAATCTATCGGTAGAATCGAGACGACGCACGGCGCACAAGGTGGGGTGACTTTTATCCCACATATTAGTTATGAGAAAGCCACGAAAATCGTCGACCAATTTAAACAAGAGATTTCTGAAACAAAACGTATCTTACCTGGTGGATATTTATACTTATCTGATATTGTCGGCAATTCATCTCTCATGGCGCAATTCGGAGACCTTATTGCTACGATGTATGACGATAAAAAAATCGATGCGATTGTTACAATCGCAACAAAAGGGATTCCGATGGCGCATGCAGTTGCGAGTAAATTAAATGTGCCCGTCGCAGTCATTCGTAAAGACAATAAAATTACGGAAGGATCGACGGTATCTGTCAATTACGTTTCAGGGTCAACGCGTAAAATAGAAACGATGATTTTAGCAAAGCGTACGCTAGAAGAAGGTAGCCGTGTACTCGTTATCGATGACTTTTTACGTGCAGGCGGTTCGATTAATGGTGTCATTACGTTGATGGAAGAATTTAAAGCGACAGTCGTCGGTGTCAGTGTACTCGTCGAGTCAAAAGATACACCTGGAAACCGTAGATATAAAGACTATACGTCAATTGTTAAAGTATCAAAAATCGATGAATATAATGAAACATTTGTCGTCGAAGAAGGAAATTGTTTAGAATATTTTAGAAAAAGATAATAATAAACTATAGGAAGGAATGTGTTTATTTATGAATACTGAAATGATTAATACGAAAAACGTACCAAAAGCAATCGGGCCTTATTGTCACGCAATGAAAGCTGGAGATTTACTTTTCACTTCTGGTCAAATTCCATTAAATTTAAACGGTGAAATTGTGTCTGATGACGCGAGAGAACAAACGACACAAGTATTAGAAAATCTCGGCGCGATACTTAAAGAAGTTGGACTTGGATATGAGAACGTCGTGAAAACTTTAATCTTTATTTCAGATATGAATGACTTCGATGTCGTAAACGAAGTTTACGGACAATACTTTACGGGTAAACTACCAGCGAGATCATGTGTTGAAGTGAGCCGTTTACCAAAAGATGTAAAAGTAGAAATCGAACTTGTGGCTTCTTTTAAATAATATAAACACATGTCCGTATTATTGACTACAGGAGGATTCACACAATATGAAAATTACTGATGTAAGATTACGTAAAGTGAATAATCAAGATACGAGAATGAAAGCATTAGCGTCAATTACGTTTGATGACGCGTTTGTTGTGCATGATTTAAGAGTTATTGAAGGTAACAATGGATTATTTGTTGCAATGCCAAGTAAACGTACAGCAGATGGAGAGTTCAGAGATATCGCTCACCCAATCAACTCAGAAATGAGACAGCACGTACAAGAAGAAGTGATGCGCGTCTACGATGAAACTGAAGAAGAAACTGAAGCGGTTGAATCAGACGAAGAATAATCGTATGGAAAGCTAGGGCATATACGCTGTCCTAGCTTTTTATCTTTTTAAATTTCTTAGGAAATACTGTAAAATAATGGTAGAAGAAACGATTTGGAGGCATATTGTATTATGCATAAGCAAGCAGTGATTTTAACAGATGTCGATACATCTCAGATGAAATCAAACACACATACCGCATTACATACGTTATGTGGGACAACGATATTACAGCATATCATTAACCAGTTAAAACTTTCGGGTGTAAATGATATTTATTTAACTACAAAAGAAGGATTAAATGAGTCATTTGACTCATACAAAGTTCTGACGGATACAAGTCAGCTAGAGGACAAGGACACAGTATTTGTCGACAGCCGTTCACCACTCATTTTTGACGAAATGTATAAAAGTTTATACGAAGAAGACATCGATAACATTTACGTCGTCGACGGACAGTTGTTACTCGTCGAAAAAGGCAAGTTAAACACTTTAAAATTAGATACGATTGATAATATGGCGAAAGCAATCGGTGCTGTTGAAGCGGACTTTGGTATATTTACAGTAGAAACGAGAAAAGAGCTCGCAAATGCCCGTTATTTATATCAAACCGTTATATTAGACCGATTAATGGATCATGGAGTTACGATTATTAATCCTGAAAATACGTACATCGATAGTACGGTAGAAATCGGTAGAGATACTGTGATTTACCCTGGAGCAGTTATCGAAGGTGAAACGGTCATCGGTGAAAATTGTGTCATTCGAGGCGATAGTGAAATCACGAACGCAAGAATCGGTAACGACGTTGTAATTAGACACTCTGTCATTACAGATTCCGAAATTGGTGACGGTACGTCAGTTGGACCATTTGCACAAGTTCGACCAGGAACAAAAATCGGAAAGTCTGTAAAAATTGGAAACTTTGTAGAAACTAAAAAATCTTTCCTTGATGATGGTGCAAAAGTGTCGCATTTAAGTTATATTGGAGATGCAGAGGTCGGAAAACGAACGAACATTGGTTGTGGAACAATTACAGTGAATTACGATGGTGTAAATAAGCACAAAACGATCATTGGAGACGATGCATTTGTCGGGTGTAACTCGAATATGATGGCACCAATTATGATTGGAGACCGCTCGGTTATCGCTGCGGGAAGTACTGTAGTAGACGATGTACCATCAGATAGTTTAGCAATCGCACGTGAACGTCAAACGACTAAAGAAAATTATTATAAAAAATAACCGCTGGAGGATATTATGGGAAATCAGCAAAACATTAAAGATGACATGAAAGTATTTACTTTATCTGCAAACGAACCACTTGCTCAAGAAATCGCAGACCATCTAGGTGTAGAGTTAGGGAAGTGTAAAGTGAATCGCTTCTCAGACCAAGAAGTGCAAGTAGACGTGTTAGAAAGTGTACGTGGTAAAGATATCTTTGTCGTACAACCAACGTCAGAGCCAGTAAACGCACACTTAATGGAGTTATTAATTATGATAGATGCGTTAAGACGTGCATCAGCACGCCGCATCAACTTAGTTATTCCGTACTATGGTTACGCGCGTCAAGATAGAAAATCTCGTCCACGTGAACCAATTACAGCGAAACTCGTTGCGAACTTACTTGAAACAGCAGGTGCAGACCGCGTTGTGTCTATCGACTTACACGCTGCACAAATTCAAGGGTTCTTCGATATTCCAATCGACCACTTAACGAGTGTTCCATTAATCACGAAATACTTTGAAGATGAAAAACACGACTTAAACTATGAAGAAGAAGTGGTTATCGTATCACCGGACCACGGTGGGGTGACACGTGCACGCCGTATGGCTGAAAGACTCGGTTCACCAATTGCGATCATCGATAAACGTCGTCCACGTGCGAACGTTGCAGAAGTAATGAGTATCGTCGGTGACATTAAAGGTAAAACAGCAATCGTTATCGATGACATTATCGACACAGGTGGTACGATTAAACTTGCAGCAGATAAGTTAATCGAAGAGGGTGCGACTGAAGTGTACGTATGTTGTTCACACCCAGTATTATCTGGTAAAGCAATCGAAAACTTACAAGAGTCACAAATTAAAGAGGTAATCGTAACAAACTCAATTAAATTACCTGTAGAAAAACAAATCGATAAAATTAAGCAACTTTCAGTTGGAGAGTTACTTGCTGAAGCAATTACTCGTATTCACGAAGAGCGTTCAGTCAGTCGCTTATTTGACTAAAGTTAAATATTGTTAAAATACTTTTACAATATATCCTATTATATGGTATTATTACGTATGGCTATTTGTTAAAGTGGTAAAATGACTGCTAGTTTATGAAAGGTGGAAAATATAATGGCAAAACTAGTTGCGAATTCAAGAGAGAGTTTAACTAAAGGTGAACTCAATGAATTACGTGCAGCTGGCAAAGTACCTGCGGTACTTTACGGTTATAATGTAGAAAACACATCAGTTACTGTCGACGAAGTAGAATTTATTAAATTAATTCGTGAAATCGGACGTAACGGTGTAATCGATCTTGAACTTGACGGTAAAACAGTTCAAGCAATGGTGAACGAATATCAATTCGAATCATTAAAAAATAGAGTGGACCACATCGACTTCATCGCAATCAACATGGATGAAGAAAGAACAGTAGAAGTAAGTGTTGTTACTGTTGGTGAAGCTGCTGGTGAAAAAGAAGGCGGAGTTGTTGAACAACCAAACTTCGTTGTTGAAGTTACAGCTCGTCCAGCGGACATCCCTGAAGAGCTTGAAGTAAATGTTGAAGCACTTGAAATTGGTGATTCAATTACTGTCGGAGATATCCGTGATAAGTTCTCATTCACGATTGAAAACGAAGATGACACTACTCTTGCAATGGTATCTGTACCACAAGAAGAAGTTGAAGAAGACGCAGAAGATTCAGAAGAAGCTACTGAAGAAGCACCTGCAGAAGGATCATCTGAAGACGAAGAGTAATATAATTATTGCTAGGGCGGTGGGGAACCATCGCCTTTTTTAATATGGAGGAAAGATTATGAAGTGCTTTGTTGGACTTGGGAACCCAGGACCTAAATATGACAATACACGTCATAACGTTGGATTTATGGCGATTGATAAATTAAGTGATAGTTTAAATATCGATTTAGATGAAAATAAGTTTAAATGTGAATTTGGTACAGGTTTAGTGAACGGCGAAAAGGTAATGCTCGTTAAACCTCAAACATTTATGAACTTATCTGGGGAAGGCGTTCGCCCGTTAATCGATTATTTTAATATCGAACTCGACGACGTTTATATATTATATGACGATATGGATCTTGGACTCGGGAAGCTGAGACTGCGTCAAAAAGGTAGTGCAGGCGGGCATAACGGGATTCGTTCGTTAAACCAACACTTCAAAACTGAAAAATATAAGCGTATTCGTATTGGAATTGGTCGTCCAGATGGTCCAATGCCAATCGTGAACTGGGTGTTATCAAAATTCACAAAAGAAGACATGGTCACACTCGAAAAAGTGTTAGACGTCACGACAGATGCGTGTGAAATGGCAATCAATCACGACTTTATAGATGTTATGAACCGTTATAACGGTGATATCAATGCATAACCGAGTTAAAGAGAGAATCAGACAAGACTCTCGCGTGAGAGAGGTTTTAGACTATACGCCCAATCAGTCACTACTCGTTACGGGTATAACAGATGAGTTTAAAGGGCCGTTATTTCACGAGGTCGTCGAAGCGAACGATTCACCCGTCGTGTTATTTGTTGAAAACAATCATAAAATGGAGAAACTACAAAGCCAACTAATGGCGTATACAGAAGACGTGTATACATTTCCTGTTGGCGACATTATGATTGAAACGATGGCAGACCAAAGCCCAGAATTTAAAAAAGAGCGCATGCGAACGTTATATGCCCTTCTTGAAAGAGAGAAAGGGTTATTTATCGTGCCGACAGAAGGACTTATGAAGCCGTTAATGGTGCCTGAAAAACTATCGACATACAAAAAGAAATTAGAGCTCGGTAGTGATATCGATTATGGTGCGTTTATTCGTTACTTATCTGACGTTGGATACGTGAGACGTGAAGAGGTCCAAAACTTCGGTGAATTCGCAGTACGTGGAGATATTTTTGACGTGTATATGTCGAGTGGGCTCGTACGTATCGAATTATTCGACACAGAGGTCGACTCAATACGCGCCATTGACGAAGAAACAAAGCGTTCTACACATAATCTAGAATCTGTCACGCTCGAACCATTTTCAGAATATGTGTTAGAAGAAGATGAACGCGACGCGCTGATTGAGCATATTACAAAGCTGTACGATAAAACGAAAGAAACGATCGACAAAGGTGCACATGAATCACTCGATACGTACTTCGAGAAGTTGACTAATAAAGACTATACGATGAGTCATTTAAGCCAATTTAGTCATTTACTTTATGACGATGAAGTATCGATTTTAGACTATATTAGTGAAGATGCGATTATATTAATCGATGAAGTCAAAACGATAGAAGCAAGTTTTGAACGTGAAGTCCGTGCGATGCATAATTATTACGAAAGCCTTCAAGAAGCAGGTAAGATGCTCAGTGAAGGTGGAAATTATTTAGAGCATCAACTCGAGCGTCTGTATAAAAGAGATGCGATTTATTTTACACTATTTTTAAGTGCGCTACCTGTGAACGTACAAGACATCGTTAAAATCTCTGTGAAACCGACTGAAATTTATTACGGACAATACGATATACTCGCATCCAACATTAATCAGATGGTACGTGATGGCTTTTTAGTAAACATCGTTTTACGTGACGAAGAAGAACTAAAAAAGACGCGCCAGTTACTCGAAGATTTAAATATCGATAGTTTCATAAAAGAACTTCCTGAAGATGTAGAAAATGGTGTTGTACTATCCATTGGAGAATTCGATGCAGGTTTTATACTGCCATTTATGCATGCTGCAGTTTTAACGAGTAAAGAGCTCTATAACCGTACGTCAAAAAAGAAGCGTCGTACGAAAAAGCTATCTAATGCTGAAAAAATTAAATCTTATCAAGAATTAAACGTCGGAGATTATATCGTACACGTACATCACGGTGTTGGGCGTTATCTCGGTATAGAAACGTTAGAAGTTGGCGGTCTACACAATGACTATATGAAACTTCAATATAAAGGGACGGACCAGTTATTTATCCCTGTCGATCAAATGGACCTCGTACAAAAATACGTCTCTAGTGACGACGGTGCACCAAAAATGCATAAGCTCGGAGGTACAGAGTGGAAGAAAACAAAAGCGAAAGTTGAAAGTAGCGTAAATGAACTTGCTGACGAATTACTTAAGTTGTACCAAGAACGTGCAGCGACTGAAGGGTTTAAATTTAGTCCAGATAATGACATGGTTCAGTCATTTGAAGAACGTTTCCCTTATGAAGAGACGCCAGACCAACTTGCATCTATTCACGAAATTAAACAAGATATGGAAAGAGTGCAGCCAATGGACCGACTGCTATGTGGTGACGTTGGTTATGGTAAAACAGAGGTCGCAATTCGTGCAGCATTTAAAGCAGTTCAAGACGGCAAACAAGTCGCGGTACTCGTACCGACGACGATTTTAGCCGCACAGCACTATGAAACGTTCATTGAACGTATTGAAGATTTCCCAGTCAACGTGGAGATGATGTCGCGTTTTAGAACGCCTAAAGAAATGCGTGAAGTTAAAAAAGGTCTAAAAGAAGGAACGGTCGATATCGTTATCGGTACACATACGATTCTCGGTAAAACGGTAGAGTTTAAAGACCTTGGACTTCTCATTGTCGACGAAGAGCAGCGCTTTGGTGTAAAACATAAGGAGCGCATTAAGCAGCTAAAAACAAACGTCGACGTATTAACTTTAACGGCTACACCGATTCCAAGAACGCTACACATGAGTTTAATGGGTGTTAGAGACTTATCAGTGATCGAGACGCCTCCACAAAACCGTTTCCCAGTTCAAACGTACGTCTTAGAATATAACGGGAACTTCGTCAAAGAAGCAATTAACCGTGAACTCGCAAGAGGCGGACAAGTGTTTTATCTTCATAATCGTACGGATACGATTTACGAAAAAGCAATTCACATTGAAACGCTCGTGCCTGATGCGAGTGTTGGAGTGATGCACGCGAGAATGACTGAGTTAGAAATCGAAGAGACGATGCAAGCGTTCGTCAATAACGAGTACGACATACTCGTGACGACGACGATTATCGAAACGGGTGTCGACGTGCCGAACGCAAATACTCTAATTATTGAAGACTCAGATCGCTTCGGATTGTCGCAACTGTATCAAATTAGAGGTCGCGTTGGTCGTAGTAACCGAATTAGTTACGCGTATCTTTTCTATCAACCAAACAAAGTGTTAACAGAAGTTGCTGAAAAGCGACTTGCGGCAATTAAAGAATACACTGAACTCGGAAGCGGGTTTAAAATTGCGATGCGCGACTTAAATATACGTGGTGCCGGGAACTTACTCGGTAAACACCAATCTGGATTCATCGATTCAGTTGGATACGAGTTATATTCAGATATGTTAGAGACTGCTGTGCTAGAAAAGCGTGGTTTATCTATTGAGGAGAAAGAACCTGCAAACATACCGGTCGAAATCGAACTCGATGCATATTTACCAGCATCTTATATTTCACATGAGCAATCGAAAATTGACCTATATAAACGTTTAAGAGCAGTGGGTAGTATTGAAGCGTTACGAGATATTGAAGATGAAATGATCGACCGATTTGGAGAATACCCAGTAGAAGTCGAGAATTTAATCGACCTCGTACGTGTGAAGATTTATGCACTAATACTCGGTGGGTATAGAGTATATGAAGATAAACAATACTTCTATTTAAACTTAACGAAAGACGCAACAGCACAAATTGACGGCGAACGGTTGTTTATCGACACGAATGATTATAAAAGAGAACTTCGTATTCGAGTACAAAATAACGAAATTCAGTTTCAAGTGAAATCGAAAGACATTAAGCTATTTATCGATATTTTAAAACGCTCGCTGAATAGTAAAAAGGAGGAAGCGGTATGATAACGATTGTCGGTCTTGGAAGTAGTGATGTCGATCATATGACAGTTGGCGTGTATAACAGATTAAAAAGAAGCGACTTTGTTTACTTACGTACGAGCGATCATCCTGCTGTCGAACTACTCAACACTGAAAATATCCCGTACGAGTCATTTGATAATTATTACGTTGAAAGTGAAACGTTCGAAGAGACGTACGAAAAAATCGTAGACACATTACTATCAAAAGGAAAAGATAGAGACATCATTTATGCAGTCCCTGGGTCACCGTTGTTATACGAAACGACGACAGAATTACTGTTAAATAACGATGCAGGTGTGGAAGTAGATGTTATTGGGGGACAGAGTTTTATCGACGTGTGTATTGAAGCGGTAAATATTCCTGTAAACGAAGGGTTTCAAATTTTAGACGGCTCGACATTAACTGAACGCGATTTAAATCACCGTCAACATACACTAATTACACAAGTGTACGATCAGTTTTCAGTGTCGGATGTGAAACTTACGCTGCTCGACTATTACGAACCAGAGACGCCAGTCACTTTAATTGTAGCAGCTGGTAGCCGTGAAGAAAAACTAATTACAAAACCACTCGAAGAAATCGATTATGACGTACCGAATTCGAATTTAATGACGATGTTTATCGAAAAAATCGACAGTGAAACGTTAGATAACCGTTCGATTTACCATATGCGTGAAATCTACCAAGTGCTCGTTGGTGAAAACGGATGTCCTTGGGACAAGGTTCAAACACATCAATCACTCGAACGATTTTTACTCGAAGAGTCGTATGAAGTAATCGAAGCCATTGAAAAAGAAGACGATAATCTTCTCGTCGAAGAACTTGGAGATATTTTACTTCAAGTCGGTTTACACGCAGCGATTGCTGAACGAGATGGATATTTTAATTTCCACGATATATTAGAAAGTCTAAACCGTAAAATCGTTCATAGACATCCGCACGTTTTTGGAGACGTTGAAGTAAACAACCAAAGTGAGTTAACAGAAGTGTGGAATGCTCAAAAGAAAAAAGAAGGTAAAACAGAACGTATTAAATACGAAAAAGAATACGCAACGACAGTACTTGAATGGATGAAAGAAACGATTCACTCAGGGAAATCGTTAGGCGAAATATTGGAGGAACAATATGAGACTCGATAAGTTTTTAAAAGTGTCACGTATTATTAAACGTCGTCCACTTGCGAAGACGATGAGCGACGACGGACGTATCGAAGTAAACGGTAAAGTCGCAAAAGCTGGCACGACTGTTAGCGTCGGTGACGAACTTAAAATTCGTTTCGGGAACCGTATCGTCACGTACGAAATCCTCGATCTAAAAGAGCATGCTAAAAAAGAAGAAGCCGAATTAATGGCAAAAATGCTACACGATGAAAAAATAGAAGACGATAAAGACGAATCTGGATGGTAACTGTATAAAAAATCGTGTAAACTTGTATAAAAGGATGTGAATGCAAATGACGAACAAAATTATTAAAATGCTCAATAAATATACAATCGATTTAGACTCTAAAAAAGAGTCGCTTAAAGGTGAGCGTAAAGTGAGACGCCGTCGTATGATTATTGTGTCGATGCTCGCGTTTGTCTTTATATTTGCATTCATATCTGGCGGCATCAAACAAAAAGTAGAGAATCGCGCGTTAAAAGACGAAGTACGTGAAACAGAACTCGTGTTAGAAGAAAAACAAGAGAAGCGTGCAGAACTTGAACAAGAGATTATTCAACTAAATGATGAAAATTATATTCGTCGTATTGCCCGTGGAGATTTCTTTATGTCTGGTAGCGGAGAACTGATTTTCTCGTTACCAGAATCTAAAAAAGAATCGACTCAAACAGAAACACAAACAAATGAAAACGAAGATTCAGAGTCAAAAGAGTAATAAAAGTGATTATTGTCGCATTTAATGTTATGATAAATAAACATTACTACACTATTCAGGAGGAAATTTAAGTTCATGTCAGTTGAAGTTGGCGAAAAACTCGTCGGAAAAGTCACAGGAGTTAAACCGTTCGGAGCATTTGTTGAATTACCGAATGGAAAGAGTGGTCTCGTACACATTAGTGAGGTTGCAAACAAATTCGTTGAGGATATTAATGATCACCTTAAAGTAAACGATGAAGTCGAAGTAAAAGTATTATCTGTTGGTGATGATGGAAAGATTTCTTTATCTATTAAACAAGCAGAGAAACCAAAAAAGCAACGTAGAGCACAGTCTCCAGAAGACTTTGAAAAGAAACTCTCAAACTTCTTAAAAGATAGTGAAGAGCGTATGAGTTCAATTAAAAGACAAGCGGACGCACGTCGCGGCGGACGTTAATAAATAGAAGTAAAAAGGCTGGAATTTTCTAGCCTTTTTTATCCTTATAGGGTGAAGTGAATGGTCAAATTAAACGTCACTTGGACGCCGTCAGACAATATCGCCATAGCGTTATCGGGTGGTATAGACTCGACGGTTTTATATCATTTATTGACAACGCGTTATAGAGATACATATCGAGAGTTATA
This sequence comes from Nosocomiicoccus sp. HMSC067E10, assembly GCF_001810835.1. Taxonomy (NCBI): domain Bacteria; kingdom Bacillati; phylum Bacillota; class Bacilli; order Caryophanales; family Staphylococcaceae; genus Nosocomiicoccus; species Nosocomiicoccus sp. HMSC067E10. The sequence continues at coordinate 37,415 of NZ_KV802769.1, forward strand.
TATATTACACGTTAACCACGGGAGTCGAGAGGCCTCTATCGGTGAAGAACAAGCGTTACGAAAAATGGCGGATAGTGACGGATATGTATTTTTATCGACGACATTAAATTTAGACAAGTTTTCACAGCGAAAAGGGCGAGACTTACGATATGCGTTCTTTTATGACATGTTAAACGAATACGACATCGATTACTGTTTAACGGCGCATCATAAAGATGATGACTTTGAAACGATTATGTTTGAGTTATTAACCGGTCGCCATTTAAAAGGCATTGGTATTCCGTCTCAGTTCGGTAAAGTACTTCGACCGATGATGAGTGTTCGTTTACAAGAAATCGAACAGTATGCACATGAACATCGTCTTGAATATTTTGAAGATCATACAAACGACACGAACGACTATACGAGAAATTATATTCGTCACGAAGTGTTACCAAATATCGAACAGCATGACGAGCTGCATTTAGAAAGTTTGACGCAATTTAAAGAAGATTACAACGAAATGACGCAATATTTTAAACAAGAGGCTGAAAGCTTTCTTAAAGATAAGCCTGTTAGCCGAAAGAGGTTTAACGCGTGTAGTCACATATTAAAAGTATATATCTTAAATCGCTGGTTAAACGTCGGCAGAGCGTATAGTGAAGAAATGATTCGGTTGTTACAGAGTGACACGAGTCAATTTGAATTGCCAGTTGGTGAACAAAGTTTCGTCTGTAGTTATGACGATTGCTACGTCATAAGTGACCGAATGTTCGATGAAGAGATGACGATTGATGACGCTGGCACGTACTATTTTAATGGTTATAAAATTACAGTTGATGGTTCGCCGAACTTAACCGTTCGCACGTTTCAACCAGGTGACCGTGTGGCGATACCGAACGTCGGTACTAAAAAAGTGAATCGGCTTTTTATCGACAAAAAAATTAGTCATGAAAAGCGAAAAACGATGCCAATTATTGTCGATGACACCGGTACAATTGTTGCGGTAGGTAATATTTATAATATAATAGAACTATTAAGCAATTTTAAAATAGACTTACATGTTGAGGAGTTATATTATGACGCTTAGAAATGATATTGATGAAATACTTTTTAGCGAAGAAGATATTAAAGAAATTACGAAACGACTTGCTTCTGAGTTAACACGTGATTACGATGGTAAAAATCCGGTTTTTGTGGCGCTATTAAAAGGCTCGATCATGTTTATGGGAGACCTCGTAAAGTACGTCGATACACACTTAGAAATGGACTTTATGGACGTGTCGAGTTACGTCGGAACAAAATCGACAGGAGAAGTAAAGATACTGAAAGACTTATCGACGTCAATTGAAGGGCGTCACGTCGTAATTGTAGAAGATATCGTCGAAACAGGTGCGACTCTTAACTATATCATCGACTTTTTACGTTCTAGAAAAGCTGAGAGTGTTGAAGTTGTTACGCTTTTAGATAAGCCAGTACCTGAACGTAAACTAGAAGTCGACGTTAAATATATCGGTACGACAATTCCTGAAGGATTCGTCGTCGGTTACGGACTAGATTTTAATGAAAACTATCGTAACTTGCCATATATCGGTTTACTAAAACCAGAACTATATAACTAATGCATAACAGTAGATAATATATGTTAATTTTGTTAATATTTCTTTTAGTGTAATAGAAACGGAGGATTACGGATGCCTAAAAATACTGGCCGTAATATATTGCTTTTAGCAATTCTAGCAGTAATATTATTCGGTATATTCCAAAGCTTAAATGGCGGCACTCAAGCAGATAAAGAGCTGCAGTACAAACCATTTATCGAAGCTTTAGAAAATCAAAATATAGAAAAAATGACGATTCAGCCTGAAAATAATGTGTATCTTGTTAAAGGTAAACTAAAAGATCAGGAAGATCATGAATCATTCCATACAGTGATTCCTTATAATGCAACTGGAGATTTAGATTCAATTTTAGAAACAGCTAAGAAAGACAACGACCTTAAATTTAACGTTGAACCAGCAAAAGAACAAAGCCCGTGGACAGGAATGTTATTTACGTTCATACCGCTACTTGTGATTCTATTCTTCTTCTTATTCTTAATGTCTAATGCACAAGGTGGCGGTGGAAACCGCATGATGAACTTCGGTAAAAGTAAAGCGAAGCAATTTGATAACACGAAATCAAAAACACGCTTTACAGATGTTGCCGGAGCAGATGAAGAAAAAGCAGAACTTATCGAGGTTGTGGACTTCTTAAAAGATCACCGCAAATTCGATAAAATGGGTGCGCGTATTCCGAAAGGGGTACTATTAACCGGACCTCCAGGTACAGGTAAAACATTAATTGCACGTGCAGTAGCAGGTGAAGCAGGCGTTCCATTCTTCTCGATTTCAGGTTCTGATTTCGTAGAGATGTTCGTCGGTGTTGGTGCGTCACGTGTACGTGACTTATTCGAACAAGCAAAGAAAAATTCACCATGTATTATCTTTATTGACGAAATCGATGCTGTCGGTCGTCAACGTGGTGCAGGTGTCGGTGGTGGACACGATGAGCGTGAACAAACACTCAACCAATTACTCGTAGAAATGGACGGGTTTGCAGGCAACGAAGGTATTATTATGATCGCTGCAACAAACCGTGCAGATATTTTAGACCCGGCATTATTACGTCCTGGTCGTTTTGATAGACAAATTCAAGTCGGATTACCTGACGTAAAAGGCCGTGAAGCTGTACTTAAAGTACACTCACGTAACAAGCCGTTAGACGAAACAGTCGACTTAAAAGCAATCGCACAACGTACGCCTGGATTCTCAGGTGCAGATTTAGAAAACTTACTAAACGAAGCAGCACTTGTTGCGACTCGTGCGGGTAAAAATACGATTGACATGCGAGACGTAGACGAAGCGACAGACCGCGTAATCGCAGGTCCTGCTAAGAAATCTCGCGTTATGAGTGAAAAAGAACGTCGTATCGTTGCGTTCCACGAAGCTGGACATACAGTAATCGGTATGGTGTTAGACGAAGCAGAAACAGTTCACAAAGTTACGATTGTTCCGCGTGGTCAAGCAGGCGGATATGCCGTGATGCTTCCTAAAGAAGATCGCTACTTTATGACAAAACCAGAGCTTCAAGACCGAATCGTTGGATTACTCGGTGGACGTGTTGCAGAAGAAGTTACGTTTGGTGAAGCATCAACAGGTGCACATAACGACTTCCAAAGAACGACAAGTCTCGCTAGAAAAATGGTAATGGAATTTGGTATGAGTGAAAAACTTGGGCCAATCCAATTTGGTGAAACAGGTGGTCAAGTATTCTTAGGTAAAGAAATGGGTCACGAGAAGAGTTACTCAGATAAATTTGCTTATGAAATTGACTTAGAAGTTCAAAAGATTGTTAAAGAAGCGTACGAAAGATGTCACGAAATCTTAACGACGCATCAAGAACAATTAACATTAATTGCGGAAACGTTACTCGTCGAAGAGACGTTAGACCGCGAACAAATAGAAGGGTTATTCCACGACGGAAAATTACCTGAACGTAAGTATGATGATAGTCATCTAGAAGAAGATACTGAAGATGATGAAAAAGTTGGTCATTCATACGAAGAAATCAAAGAAAAGTTACAACGTCATGAAGACGTATCAGATAACGAGGAAGAAGTTTCTCGTCCAGAAATGACAGAAGACGAAGACGTTACAGAAGACGTGGATCCAAAAGGTCCAAACGAACAACGTGACGTACAAGACGATAGAGATAACAAATAACTAAAAGTCGCCTCGAGTTAGGCGACTTTTATTATGGAGGAAATAAACATGGCAGATAAGTTAATACGTGGATTAGGTTTAAACGATGAAGTAAGAATTTTTTCACTAGATACAACAGATACAGTAAATGAAGCTGTAAATCGTCATAAAGCATACCCAACAGCAGCTGCAGCGTTAGGTCGTACAATGACAGCAACTGTAGTATTAGGTGCAATGTTAAAAGGAAAAGATAAAGTCACAGTCACAGTAGAAGGTGGCGGACCGATCGGTGCAATCGTGACAGACGCAGATGCGAACGGTCACGTACGTGGATACGTGCAACACCCAGACGTACACTTTGACTTAAACGCTCAAGGGAAACTCGACGTGAGTCGTGCAGTTGGTACGAACGGGTATTTAAGAGTCGCAAAAGATATCGGACTTAAAGACAACTTTGTCGGTTCAGTTGAACTTATTTCAGGAGAACTCGGTGAAGACTTCTCTTATTACTTCTATAACTCAGAACAAGTCCCATCAATCGTTGCACTCGGTGTACTCGTTAATCCAGATAACACTGTCAAAGCAGCAGGTGGACTCGTCATTCAAGTACTACCAGCAGCAAGCGAAGAGACGATTACATGTCTAGAAAAAATCGCGAGCGAGATGCGTCCAATTTCACAAATGATCGACGACAATTTAACACCAGAACAAATCGTCGATGAAGTACTTGGCGACTCATGGCGCAAGCTTGATGATATGCCAGTCGAATTCGAATGTACATGTAGTAAAGAGCGTTTCATCAACGCAATCGCATCACTAGAAAAAGACGAAATCAAACAAATGATCGAAGAAGACGGTGGCGCAGAAGCAGTATGTAACTTCTGTCGCAACGATGTTTGGATCGAAAAAGAAGAGCTCGAAGCACTTCTAGAAGAATAAAATTGCCGTGCCGGAGAATATCCGGTTTTGCCTCGAATAGTGCGGGATGAGGTAGTTCATCTACCGCGGTGTGTAATTTGTGTGACGCCCGAAAATACGAACAGATTCGTGTTTCCGGGCGCTTTTTTGTGCTGTGCTGTGTTTTAATTTACAAAAATTCTTCGAATCTGTTAGATATATCGAGATAATTAACAAATTCCCGGGATTCAGCACCGTTTTTGTTAGATAAAAAAATATAATTAACAAAAAGTGATCACCACTGGCGAAATATGTTAAATAAAATCAGATATCTAACAATATCCCGATATTTTTGTTAAATATAATTTTGATAAAGAGAGTTATTATACTTTTAAGAACTTAATAGGCCTTCCGTCTCGCTAGCGATGAGGTTATTTAACAGATAATTACCGAATCTGTTAGATATATCGAGATAATTAACA
>NZ_KV802769.1:42615-64344 GCF_001810835.1 Nosocomiicoccus sp. HMSC067E10
GTGATCGCCACGGGCGAAATATGTTAAATAAAATCAGATATTTAACAATATCCGGATATTTTTGTTAAATAAAATTTTGATAAAGAGCGTTATTACACTTTTAAGAACTGAACGGGCCTTCCGTCTCGCTAGCGATGTGGTTATTTAACAGATAATTACTGAATCTGTTAGATATATCGAGATAATTAACAAATTCCCGGGATTCAGCACCGTTTTTGTTAGATAAAAAAATATAATTAACAAAAAGTGATCGCCACGGGCGAAATATGTTAAATAAATCCGGATATCTAACAAAACCCGAAAATTTTTGTTAAATATAACCACGCAAAAGTGTATTATTAAACTTTATAAGATGAAAAATCCAATCCACCAGTAACTTCCAGTAAATCCTACCATCAACTAAGCATCACATTTGTAATTCTAGCCCTACCGTGTTATATTCATAGTTAGTTACTATGAAATAAAAATGGGAGGACATTTTATGTCTAATAAAGTATTTAATAATATTACTGAAGCGATTGGTAATACGCCACTCGTAAAATTAAACAGATTAACAGATGATAATATGGCAGATGTTTACGTAAAACTAGAATTCATGAACCCAGGCTCTTCTGTTAAAGATCGTATCGCTCTTGCGATGATTGAAGCTGCAGAAGAAGCAGGTAAATTAACGAAAGATACAACAATCGTAGAACCAACAAGTGGTAACACTGGTATTGGTCTTGCGATGGTTGCTGCGAGTAAAGGATATAAAGCAGTATTAGTTATGCCTGACACGATGAGTAAAGAACGTCGTAATTTACTAAAAGCATACGGAGCAGAATTAGTGCTTACTCCAGGTGCCGAAGGGATGAAAGGCGCAATTGCTAAAGCGAATGAACTTGCTGAAAAAGATGGTTACTTCATGCCACAACAATTCGAAAACCCAGCAAACCCTAAAATCCATGAAAACACAACAGGACCAGAACTTGTAGAACAAGCGAAAAGTGCAGGGTTTACGATCGATGCATTTATTGCGGGTGTTGGAACAGGTGGAACAGTAACTGGTGTTGGACACGTATTAAAAGAGCATAATCCAGACACAAAAGTTTACGCGTTAGAACCTGCAGATTCACCGGTATTATCAGGTGGAGAAGCAAGTCCACACAAATTACAAGGACTCGGTGCAGGATTTGTACCAGACACATTAGACACAGAAATTTATGACGGTGTCGTTACAGTAGAGAATGAAACAGCATTCGAATATGCTAGAAAATTAGCAAAAGAAGAAGGAATACTCGGAGGTATTTCATCTGGAGCAGCAATATATGCAGCACTTGAAGAAGCGAAAAAATTAGGTAAAGGTAAAACGGTTGTAACTGTATTACCATCAAACGGTGAAAGATATCTTTCAACTCCACTATTTGATTTTGAATAATAAAAATAAATCCCAGCAACATTAAGTTGCTGGGTTTTTTGTGCTTATTTTTCTCTCTCTGTTACATTTAAATTATCACCAGTCTTATCGACTTCAATGTCATCGTATTGGACGGTGTCTTTAATATGTTTCACTTCTTCTGTCACTTCTTTTCGAATAACAATTTCTTCAGAAACGACTTGCTCTTTAATAATGCGAATACGCTCTCGAGTCACTGGTATACGCGTAACGTTGATGTCGTCAGTGTCTTCAGCGTTATTGTATTCTGATAATAACGGCTCTTCTTCAAACTTATGACGTTCGATAGTGACGGAATCTTTTTGAATCGGTACATCGATTTCTTCTTCACGTGTTTTTACACGTTTTCTAACATTTACTTCGCCTGCGTCAACAGTATGTTTATTCGCGACGAGTTGTTCTTCATGTAGTTCGAATTTTCCAGGTACTTCTTGTTTATTGTTATCACCTTCATTAAAGATGAATAACAAGTACTCACCTCGATCGAGTAAATTAGAAACCTCGATGAGTTCTTCATCGGTAAAATCTTTAAAAACAGAAGCATCTGTCGTCTCGTCGGTAATAATCGCTTCGTTTAGCCCACTATATTTTTGTAAAAGTTCGGGAACTGGTTGAGCGGTAAATACAGTTAATTCATTCGGCTCATATCCACGCGCGACATAAGCGTTAATTTTTTTATCTAATTCAGTAATATTTTGTGCTTGAGTAAATTGTGACATAGTAATCACTCCAAATCTATAATTTTTTAAACATACTTATACTCTTACTCTTCAACTTCTATAACGAGTTTTCCATGAACTTCGTGATTTTCTAATTTTTCATGTGCTTTAAAGATATTGTCTACTGATAATCCTTTCATAACCTCTGTGACTGTTGGTTTATAAACACCTTCATTAATAAGATGACTAATTTCACTTAAGTATCTATGGTATTGATACTGGTCATCAAGATCTTGTAGTGCTCTTGTAAACATAAATTCGTGTGTAAACGTAATACTTTTTGCTTTTAAGAGGTTTAAGTCTTGTTTTTCAGTAAATGCGACAATTGTTGCGATATGACCACGTGGCTTTACAAGATCAATCATCACTTCATAATATAAATCTGTGTCAAATGTACAAAATACATAGTCGACGTTTTCGATATTATGAGATTTAAATTCATCACGTAAATCATTTTTATGATTTAACACGATGTCGGCACCGAGTGATTTTGACCATTCTTTTGTTTCACTTTTTGATGCGGTCGTAATCACTGTGAGGCCATAGTGTTTCGCAATTTGTGTCGCCATACTTCCAACGCCACCTGCACCGTTAATAATAAGAATGGATTTACCTTTATTGTCTTCTTTGTTCTTACTAATATTAAATACTTCAAAGAGTGTTTCTGACGCAGTAAGACTAGTGAGTGGAAATCCTGCCGCTTCATTAAACGATACATTTTTAGGTGCATGTGAGATATACGCTTCATGCATCACTTGATGTGTTGCGTTCGAGCCGTCAATATCTGCACGACCGGAGTAAAAAACGACGTCTCCTTTTTTATAACTCGTCACTTCACTTCCAACATCTTCAATAACACCTACCGCATCGTAACCGAGTATTCTCGGTGAGTGTTTAATTTCAGTTTGACGTGTTTTTGTGTCGACCGGATTCATACCAATCGATTTTACTTTAACAAATACGTCTTTATCGTTTAGTTTTGGTTTTTCGAAATCTTTTTTGTAAAACTTATTTCCTTCACTTAGTTTAAATGGTTCATCTGCAGCAATCGCATACATGTTTAACGCCTCCAATTTAATAGTTAATATATGAATACCCTTACTTCTAACATAAGAAACCGTCAAAGAATTTATAAGTTAAAAAGCCGATAAAAAATGGTATAATACTTATATTCTATGTAATTGAGGATGATTAGAGTGAAGCGACTACAAATTATGGGGATATTAAATGTGACACCAGATTCTTTTAGTGATGGTGGAGAATTTCATCAGCTTGACAATGCGGTCGAGCATGCAAAACAAATGGTAAAAGATGGTGCTGATATTATCGACGTCGGTGGCTATTCAACACGTCCTGGTGGATATACGCCGATTTCTATAGAAGAAGAAATACGTCGCGTCGTCCCAGTCGTTGAAGCGATTCACGAATTAAATTTAGGTGTCGATATTTCAGTCGACACGTTTCGTAGTGAAGTCGCAAAAGCGAGTATTGAAGCAGGTGCTACAATTATTAACGACCAGTGGCGTGGAACGTACGATGAAAAGATCTTAGAAGTCGTCAGCGAATATAACGTGCCGATTATTTTAATGCACAATAACGAACATGGTAAATACGACGACGTCGTCGAAGCTATGATTGCCGAGCTAAAAGAAAGTGTCGAACTTTGTAAGAAGTATAACATCAAAGATGAAAACATCTGGTTAGATCCAGGCGTTGGATTTGTAAAATCACGAGACGAAGAAATTAAAGTGATGAAAAACTTACACAAACTCGTCGATTTAGGCTATAAAGTTCTACTCGGAACGAGTCGTAAACGAATGATTAAAGAACTTATCGAAGACGATAGAGGACCAAAAGACCGCGATGCGGGTACTGCAGCAACAACTGTTATCGGTATAAATCACGGTGTAGACGCGGTACGCGTTCACAATGTAAAAATGAATCGCGATATTAGTGACGTTTATATGAAGTTAAGAGGGAATTAAATGGATATTATAAGAGTAAATGGCATTCGACTTTATGCTTATCACGGAGTGTTACAAGCTGAAAGAGATATCGGGCAGTACTTTATCGTCGATGTGTTGCTATATACAGACTTAACAGAAGCTGGAGTTTCTGATGACGTGAACGACACGATTAACTACGCAGAAGTGTACGAAACTGTTGAAGCAATCATTCAGGGCCCACCAGTGAACTTACTCGAGCATCTAGGACATAAAATAATAGAGAAACTAACAAATGACTATCCAGTTGTGAAGAAAATCGAGGTTACAATCACAAAACCGAGTCCACCAATCGATGGCAACTACAAAGATGTGAGTGTGACGTTAAATAGAGAGGTTAAATAATGAAAGCTAAAGCGTATCTCGGACTAGGCGCAAACATTGGAGAGCGCCTTGAAAACTTAAATCGAGCGATTCAATTACTAGATAGTGGAAAAGATTGTGATGTCACGAAACAATCATCTATATATGAGACTGCACCGTATGGTAAAACTGATCAACCAGATTTTTTAAATATGGTTGTTGAAGTTGAAACAGACCTTGAACCGATCGAGCTACTAGAGTTTTGTTTATATGTAGAGAGTCAACTCGGTCGCGTACGTGAAGAAGTATGGGGACCTCGAGTGATTGATATCGATGTACTCATGTATGAAGATTTAGAAATCGACATCGATAATTTAATCGTCCCACACGAAGAAATGCATCTACGCAAGTTCGTGTTAGAACCGTTCAACGAAATCGCACCGAATGCAGTACATCCGACATTTAATAAAACTGTCAAAGAGCTGTTAGAAGAACTAAACGGTGACACGGATGTTTAAAATTGGGAATGTAGAAATCCCAAACCGCGTTGTACTTGCGCCAATGGCAGGGATTTCCAACGTCGCGTTTAGAAAGACAGTCAAAGAGTTTGGTGCTGGAATGGTATGTGCTGAAATGATCAGCGACAAAGCACTGATCACTAACAATAAACGCACGTTAAAAATGCTCGAGGTGGACGAGACAGAGCACCCAATGTCACTTCAAATATTCGGTGGTGAAAAAGACACTTTAGTTGAAGCGGCAAAATATGTCGACAAACATACGAACGCTGATATTATAGATATTAATATGGGATGCCCAGTGAATAAGGTCATCCGCTGTGAAGCGGGTGCGAGGTGGTTACTCGATCCAGATAAGATATACGAAATGGTAAGTGCTGTTGTAGAAGCGGTTGAAAAGCCTGTCACTTGTAAAATGCGTATCGGTTGGGATGAAGAACACATCTACGCAGTTGAAAATGCGAAAGCCGCTGAACGAGCGGGCGCTGCTGCAATTGCAATTCACGGACGTACACGCGTACAAATGTACGAAGGAAAAGCGAACTGGGACGTCATTCGACAAGTAAAAGAAGCGGTGAACATACCAGTAATTGGTAATGGAGACGTTACAACTCCAGAACTCGCTAAAAAGATGCTCGACGAAACAGGTGTTGATGCTGTGATGATTGGCCGTGCCGCACAAGGGAATCCTTGGATTATATACAGAACCGTTCATTATTTAGAAACTGGTGAATTACTCGATGAACCGAGTTTAGATGAGAAAATCGACGTACTCACACTACATATGGATCGTTTAATCGACTTAAAAGGTGAGAAAACTGCTATTATGGAAATGAGGAAACATGCGTCGTGGTATTTGCGAAACGTTAAAGGTGGCGGACAAGTTCGCAGGCAAATTAATACAGTGAAAACACGAAGAGATCTCATTCAACTTTTAACACAATTTAAACGAGACATGGAATTACGTGACAATAAACAAACAGAAATACTTGTATAAGGAGACATATCAATGAGTGAAGAAATTAACGACCAAATTGAAGTTCGTCTAAATAAAATGAACGAACTTCGTGAAAAAGGACTCGACCCATTTGGACAAAAATTTATTGTAGATGCTACGTCTAAAGAATTAGTCGAAAATTGGGACGAGTTTTCTAAAGAAGAATTAGCAGAAAAAGAAACAGAGTCTAAAGTGCGTATCGCAGGGCGCGTGATGACAAAACGTGGTAAAGGTAAAGCAGGATTTGCGCACATTCAAGATATCGATGGACAAATTCAAATTTACGTGCGTAAAGACCAAATTGGTGAAGACACGTTCGACGTTTGGAATCAAACAGACTTAGGTGATATCGTCGGTGTTGAAGGTGTTATGTTTAAGACAAACACAGGTGAATTATCTGTAAAAGCGACGGAGTATGTACATTTATCTAAAGCATTACGTCCATTACCAGACAAACACCACGGACTGAAAGACGTTGAAGAGCGTTATAGAAAACGTTACTTAGATTTACTGACAAACGAAGAGTCTAAAGTGCGTTTCATTTTACGTAGTAAAATCATTACCGAGATCAGAAAATATTTAGACGGTGAAGGCTTCTTAGAAGTTGAAACACCGATGATGCATGCGATCGCTGGTGGTGCGCAGGCACGTCCGTTTATTACGCACCATAATGCATTAGACGTTGATTTATATATGCGTATTGCGTTAGAGCTTCACTTAAAACGTCTCGTCGTTGGAGGGCTCGACAAAGTGTACGAAATCGGTCGTGTATTCCGTAACGAAGGGGTATCAACGCGTCATAACCCTGAGTTTACGATGCTTGAATTATACGAAGCATACGCAGACTACGAAGATATTATGGACTTAACTGAAAACTTAGTCGCACACGTAGCGAAAGAAGTACTCGGTTCTTCAGTCGTAGAATACGAAGGAGAAGAAATCGATCTTTCACCAGGTTGGCGCAGAGTCCACATGGCTGAAATTGTTAAAGAGTATACAGGAGTAGACTTCTTTGAACAAATGTCAGACGAAGAAGCACTCGCGCTTGCAAAAGAACACGGTGTTGAAGTCGATAAATTCCATAGTACGTTTGGTCACGTATTAAACGAATTCTTTGAACAAAAAGTAGAAGAACACCTACATCAACCAACATTTGTTTACGGTCACCCAGTAGAAGTGTCACCGTTATCTAAGAAAAACCCAGAAGATGAAAGATTCACTGACCGCTTCGAGTTATTTATCGTCGGACGTGAACACGCGAACGCGTTCACAGAGTTAAACGATCCAATCGATCAAAGAGAAAGATTCCAAATGCAAGTCGACGAAGCGAAAAGCGGGAACGATGAAGCACATGAAATGGATGAAGACTTCATCGAAGCATTAGAATATGGACTCCCACCAACAGGTGGCTTAGGAATAGGAATCGATCGTCTCGTAATGCTGTTAACGAACGCATCATCGATTCGCGACGTTCTATTATTCCCTTATATGAGACAGAGTAAGTAATTAGGAAACATCCGCCGATAATTATCGGTGGATGTTCTCTTTATAGCTATTTATAAAAAACACTTGACGGTTATTAAAATTCATTGTAATATGTATAGTGTTGTGTCATGGAGGATTAGCTCAGTTGGGAGAGCACTTGCTCGACAAGCAAGGGGTCGGTGGTTCGAGCCCGCCATTCTCCATTTTTTTTTAATTTTAAAAGTAAATCATCTGCGGAAGTAGTTCAGTGGTAGAACACCACCTTGCCAAGGTGGGGGTCGCGGGTTCGAATCCCGTCTTCCGCTTTTTACTTTCTAGGGCCTATAGCTCAGTTGGTTAGAGCGCACGCCTGATAAGCGTGAGGTCGGTAGTTCGAATCTACCTAGGCCCATCGTTCGACAGTCGGTAACGGCTGTCTTTTTTTATGCAAAAAAACCGTTCGTAATGAACGGTTTTGTGCTAGATGATTTTTTTATCTTTTAATACTTTTCTAAACTCAAGCATTGCAGTATAACTCGCGATAATTTGAATGTTATCTGTACTCGCGTGCTTTAAATCTTCGACGATTTTTTCTAGATTGTCATACTCTTTAATTATGTGAGGGTTAAAACCTGCTTCAACTAAACGTTCAGTCATAACTTCTTTACTTATCCCACCAGTTTTAATTGTCGTAATGTTTTGACTAAGTAATGATTCGAAGTTACCATCACGTAACCAACTCACATCTACCCCGTCCGCGGGACGGTTGTTTAAGAGCGCAACGAGTGTCATTGGCTCTTCAACTGCTTCGATTAGAGTTAGGACTTGGTTTAAACCGACAGGGTTTTTAACAACGTTTAATGTTGCTGTGTGACCGTATATATTAATGCGTTCTTGTCGGCCAAATACACGTTCTGTCTCAAGTAGCGCAGATTTAATATCCTCGTTATTAATATCATATTCTTTAGCGACACTATACGCAGCAAGTGCGTTATAGATGTTGTATAAACCAGCGACTGGGATTTTAAACGTCGCATCGTCTATACGAAAAGTAGACGACTCTTCTGAAAGCTTTATAATATCTGTGACTTTGTAGTCGAGTATTGGTCGCTTAAAATTACCTGATTTACAGTAATAGTTTCCTTGTCCAGAGTACGTATATGTTTTATAAGATAGTGTGCCACCACATTTCGGGCAATTATGCTGAGATTTTGGTGGGTGAACAGGTGTATCTACACCGAAAAATTTTCGTTCGTTCGGTAACTCTACCGTATTAAATAACGGTAAATCTCCGTTTTGTAACAGTATCGCATCCGGTACTTTTTTAGCAGCGTTTACGAGTAACTCATATGTTTTCGTAACGTCACCATAGCGATCTGCTTGGTCTAAAAATAGATTTGTATGGATTATGTACTTTGGGTTTAAGTCTTCAACGACTTTATTTAGAGTTCCTTCATCGACTTCTAAAATAGCAAATTTCTTTTCATCTGTACGATTTTTATGTTCGATGAAAGCACCAGCTATCCCTTGAACCATATTACTGCCTTGTATGTTAGACACGATCGTATTATATTTTTTCTTAAAAATGTTTGTGATTAAACGTGTCGTCAATGTCTTTCCATTCGTTCCAGTAATGATGATAACGTCATAATGTTGTGAGATATCTTTAATTATATTTGGAGAGATTTTAAGTGCTATTTTACCTGGGAGGCTAGAACCACCACCAGTAAATGTTGTAAGGAGTCGCTTCGTTATGCGACCTGTTAATAAAGCGAATGTTGTTCTAATAGACATTGAGATTTCCCCTTAAAATTAGTATGTATTATTATATCATTTTCAAATAAAATAAATAAATAAATTTGAATTTTTTAAAAGACGTGCTATAATTATAAAACGTAACAATTACGATATAGGAGGATTGTATGGCTAAAAAATCTAAAATAGCTAGAAACAAACAGCGCGAAGCAACTGTAGAAAAGTATCGCGCAATTCGAGAAGAAATGAAGAAAAATAAAGACTACGAAGGTCTTAAAAAATTACCGAGAGACGCATCACCAACACGACTCGTTAATCGTTGTGAAGTGACAGGGCGTCCGCACGGTGTACTTAGAAAATTTGGAGTATCACGTATTAAATTCCGTGAACTTGCACATAAAGGCCAAATCCCTGGCGTTAAAAAATCAAGCTGGTAATCAAAATGTCCTCTTCTTAAAGAAGAGGACTTTTTTGATTTAAAATGAGATCTCAACCGTTTTTAATCCATCGATGTTTTTAATTTTAGCAACTTCTTCATCAGAAGTTGGATATAAGTAAATTTCTTCTAGTTCAGAAGAGACACTTAAATATGCCTCATCGTCTTTAAAGAAACATAAGTCTTCAGGAGAGTCCGGTAAACTCCAGTCATATAAACTATTCGAGCGTTCGAGTAGCTTATCTTTTGCTTCAGATGTCGTCTTAAAGTAATACACTTTTGCGGTGTCATCGAAAAGGTTTGTCGATGGCCATTCATGTTGTTCCAGCACTTCTATAAATGAGTCCCCAAACCATTCGTTTAAATCTTGAAATGCATGTTCGTACTTTAAAATATCTGTACGCACGACGAGTTGAAACGTATCGCACGTCTCAAATAAAAAGTCGAGTAAAGCCTCATATGTTTTTCCTGATGGGTTTTCTGTTACTGAAATCATTCTTTTCACCTCGATTAAATTTATATATAAGAAAAAGGTATGTCTAAAGACATACCTTATCTATTTATCTTACAAAGAATCCAACGATAACTGCACTTAATACAGATACGAGAGACGCACCGTATACAAGTTTTAAACCGAATTTCGCAATAAGGTCACCAGATTTTGCGTGGATACCTTTAACAGTACCTACGATAATTCCGATCGAACCGAAGTTAGCGAACGAAACTAAGAATACTGAAACCATTGCTTGAGTACGAGGTCCAAAAGTATCTTTAATTGCTTGTAAGTTTTCCATCGCAACGAATTCGTTTGTAACGAGTTTTGTTGCCATTAAAATACCAACTTCATGCGCTTCAGCAACTGGCACACCAATTAATACAGCAAGTGGCATTAAGATGTAACCGAGTATATCTTGGAACGTAAATACCGATCCAGGAATCGCTAAGAATAAGTTGTTTAAGATTGCGATAAGCGCGTTAAATGCGATCAGCATCGCTGCTACGATAACCGCGATTAAAGCACCTTGTAAAATGTAGTCACTTAAAATTTGGAAGAATGACTTCCCTTGGTCAGGGTTAGACTCTGATGCAGAATAGTTTTCTTCCTCAGGTACATCATACGGGTTAATAATATGTATGATGATGTAAACGCTGAATAAGTTCAGCACAATTGCCGTGATGACGTACTCTGGTTGTAATAGTGTCATGTATGCTGCAACCATCGATAGAGAAATAGAACTCATCGCTTGCGCTGCGAGTGTATACAGACGTTGTTCGCCAAGTAAAGGTACTTGGTTTTTTAATGAAACGAATACTTCTGATTGTCCAAGGAACATCGAAGCTGCACCGTTATAAGACTCAATAAATGGCATACCAGTAATTTTTGATAAAATCCATCCTAAGCCGTGGATGATTGCTGGTAAGATTTTAAAGTATTGTAAAATACCGATTAATGCCGAAACTACGATGATAGGAATTAATACGTTAAAGAAGAATACAAATTGTCCTTCACCATTTGCGTCAACGAGTAACGGTCCGAATACGAAGCTCGTACCGACGCCTGCATATTCAAGTAATTTACCGAATCCAAACGCGAGCCCATCGACTACTTTACGTCCGCCACCTGTAGATAGAATTAAAAAGGCAAATGCGAATTGTAATGCGAGTAGTAACAGTATTTGTTTCCACTTTTTAAATGCGAGTTTTTTATCAGAACTTGCAATCCACGCTAAGAAGAACGTAACTGCTATACCGATAATTCCCCATACTATGTTCATATAACACACCTCTATAAAATTTATGACGTTATTCCATTATTATAACTGTTGTGTATATTGTATGTAAAGAATGTTCAATGATTTGAAAGATGAATTAAAACATATGGATAAGCATCCAAATTGATTAAAATAGGTCAAATAGGTTATACTATAGTCAAAGAAGGTCAAAAAGAGGTGGTTCTATGCGAAATATGTCGGATATTATCGAGGCTTATCTGAAACAAAAAATTGAGGAGTCTCATAATGAGCGCGTTGAAATTAAACGTGCGCAAATCGCTGAGAAATTCGATTGTGTTCCGTCGCAACTAAACTATGTCATTAAAACACGTTTTACAAACGAACTTGGTTATATCGTTGAAAGTAAACGTGGTGGCGGTGGGTACATTAGAATTACTAAAATTGAAACTCACGCTAAAGCAGACTATTTAGAACATATACTTGGGTTAATTGGGGATAGACTCTCTCAAATCAATGCGCAACATTTAATACAGTCTATGTATGACCGAGAAGTGATTACATATAACGAAGCACGTATTATGGATCGCATTATTTTAAGAGAGACGCTATTAATCGATTTACCTGAACGAGATATATTACGCGCACATATTATGCGCAACATTATTGAAGCAATATTATACGAGGAGTGATTGAATGCGGTGTGAAAGATGTCTTAAACGTGAGGCGATGATTCATGTGGCGGTCAGTCAAAACGAACATAAAAACGAACTATTTTTATGCCAAGAGTGCGCGCATGAATTATTTAATCAAAGCGTTGAAGACCAAGACCACAATCACTTAAATAATTTTATGTTACACGCACAATCTGAAATGAGAACGTGTCATCACTGTGGATCTACATTAAAAACAATCGTCGACATGGGTCGATTCGGATGTGAACACTGTTATGAAACATTTGGAAGTGATATTCACCAGATGATTAACCGTGTACAACATTTAAAAGATCGTCACGTCGGTAAAGTGCCGAAATCGTACGAATTATATTTAAAACAAGAAGAAAAAATCGAAAGACTCGAAGAAAAGTTAAACGTACTGATTAAAACGCAAGCGTTTGAAGAAGCTGCAGTTGTGAGAGATGAAATCAAAGCGTTAAAGGAGGGTGGTAATGGTGAAGACGAGCCCCTGGCTGAATAACAGCACACATCCACCGATTGAAATGTCGTCTCGCATTCGCCTTGCGCGTAATGTCGAAGGCTTAAATTATCCGCATCTTATTAAGGATGACAAAGAGTACGCACCGATTATAGAGACGATTACAACAGACTATCCGGAGTTTAACGTCATACACATGAATGAGTTAACGGATATCGAAAAAGAACTAATGAACGAAAAGTTTTTAATCAGTAAACTGTTTAAAAATCGTGGTGTGACACTGATTGTCAGTGAAGATGAAACGACGTCGATTATGATCGGAGAAGAGGATCATATTCGTATTCAAGTTGTAAATGTCGGACGTTCGCTTGAAGAACTGTATGAGGTGGCATCTGACATTGATGATGCGCTAGAAAAAGATTTAACGTATCAATTCGATCGTCAGTACGGATATAAGACGGCGTGTCCGACGAATGTTGGAACGGGACTTCGTGCGTCTGTGATGCTTCACTTACCAGCCTTAACGAGAAACAAACGAATTAAACGTCTACGTGACGTCCTCACGCATATGGGATACACGCTTCGTGGTATATACGGAGAAGGGACACATCCAGTTGGAGATGTTTATCAACTTTCGAACCAAGTTACGTTAGGTTTAAGTGAGTTAGAGATTATCCATCATCTCGAGGAAATTAAAGAACAAATTATATTTGAAGAAACTCGAATGAGAGATTGGTTTTATCAAAATCGTGCGTTGACAGTGAGAGATACTGTATTTCGATCATATGGATTATTAAAGTATGCAGAGCAAATGTCATTAGAAGAAGCAGCAATGCATTTAAGTCATTTAAAATATGGCGTCGATATGGGAATTTTAGAAATCGAAAACTTTGAATTTCAAACGATATTAAATCAAATACAACGTGCATTTATACGTCAAAATATAGAGTCGGTAGAACCCGCATATATCGATGCAGCAGAAAATAAAGCGCGTGCCACAATTTTAAAACGGCGCTTAGGAGGTATTTAATCTATGTTATTTGGTAAATTAACTGAACGTGCACAACGCGTATTAGCGTATGCACAAGAAGAAGCGATTCGCTTAAAACATTCAAATATAGGAACAGAGCACTTACTACTTGGTCTCGTGCGAGAACAAGAAGGTATCGCAGCAAAAGTTTTACAAGCTTTTGATATTACAGAACCATTAATAGAAAAAGAAATTAGTAAATTCGTGACAGAGGGTACAGAAACGCCAGTCAACCTTCAATACACACCGCGTGCAAAACGCGTCATCGAATTATCTATGGATGAAGCACGAAAACTACACCATAATTTCGTTGGAACAGAGCATTTATTACTCGGGTTAATACGTGAAAGTGAAGGTATCGCAGCACGCGTTTTATCTTCTCTCGGTTTAAACATCACGCGCGCACGAGCGATGGTCATTCGAATGCTCGGGAACCCGCAGATGTATAAGTCACAAGAAGCAAAACCTGAAACAGATACGCCAACACTTGACGGTCTTGCGACAAATTTAACTAAAAAAGCAGAAGATGGGCGTTTAGATCCAGTCATCGGTCGATCAGATGAAATTACACGAGTCATCGAGGTGTTATCACGCCGTACAAAAAACAATCCGGTATTAATCGGTGAGCCAGGGGTCGGTAAAACGGCTGTCGCGGAAGGACTTGCGCAAAAAATCGTTAAAAACGAAGTACCGTCAACGTTAAAAGATAAACGCGTCATGATGCTCGATATGGGTACAGTCGTTGCAGGTACTAAGTACCGCGGTGAATTCGAAGAACGCATGAAAAAAGTCGTCGATGAAATTAAAAAATCAGGAAACGTAATTTTATTTATCGATGAAATGCATACGTTAATCGGAGCAGGTGGTGCGGAAGGTTCAGTAGATGCATCTAACATTTTAAAACCGTCTCTATCTAGAGGAGAAGTTCAAGTTATCGGTGCGACAACGTTAGAAGAATATCGTAAATATATCGAAAAAGACGCAGCACTCGAACGTCGTTTCCAACCTGTAATGGTTGACGAACCGTCAGTTGAGGACACGATTTTAATTTTAAAAGGACTACGTGACCGTTACGAAGCACATCACAGTGTGACAATTACTGATGAAGCACTCGAAGCAGCAGCGGTTATGTCAAACCGCTACGTTCAAGATCGTTTCTTACCAGATAAAGCAATTGACTTAATCGATGAAGCATCTTCAAAAGTGCGTTTAAAATCACATATGTCACCACCAGATTTAAAAGATTTAGAAGATCAGTTAGAAAAAGTAAAACAAGAGAAAAACGCAGCTGTACAATCTCAAGAATTTGAAGTAGCAGCGAAATACCGCGATGACCAAACGAAAATCGAAGAGAAGCTTCAACAGTTAGAAAACGACTGGAAGAACGCGCAATCGTCAGACAAGCAAAAAGTAACGCGCGAAGATATTGAACTTGTCATTTCAAAAATGACGGGCATTCCACTGCAAAAAATTGCAGAAGAAGAGTCAGAGCGACTGTTAAACTTAGAGAAAATTCTACACGACAGAGTCATCGGTCAAAATGAAGCGGTAGAATCAATTTCTAAAGCAGTACGCCGTGCACGTGCAGGGCTTAAAAATCCTGAACGCCCAATCGGTAGTTTCATCTTTTTAGGACCGACAGGTGTCGGTAAAACTGAGCTTGCAAAAGCACTGTCTGAAGCACTTTTCGGTGAAGATGACGCGATGATTCGTATCGATATGTCTGAATATATGGAAAAACATAGCGTTTCTAGACTCGTCGGTTCACCTCCAGGATATGTTGGATATGACGACGGTGGTCAATTAACAGAACGCGTGCGTAGAAAACCATATTCACTCATCTTATTCGATGAAATTGAAAAAGCACACCCAGACGTATTTAATATGTTACTTCAAGTGTTAGATGACGGACGTCTTACAGATTCAACAGGTCGTACAGTCGACTTTAGAAATACAGTCATCGTCATGACATCTAACGTCGGAGCGACTGAGTTACGAGACAACAAATTCGTAGGATTCGGCTCTCAAGAAGCTTCAGAAGACTACGAAACAATTCGCAATACGATGATGAAAGAACTTAAAAACACGTTTAGACCAGAATTCATAAACCGTGTCGACGATATCATCGTATTCCACAGCTTAGAAAAAGAACATCTAGAAGAAATCGTTTCTCTTATGATTAAAGACTTAAATGCGCGTCTAAAAGACCGTGACATTCAAGTTGAATTAACAGACAGCGCAGTAAAAGCACTCGTCGATGACGGGTACGACAAAGAATTTGGTGCGCGACCATTAAATAGAAGTATTCAAAAGAATATTGAAGACACGTTAAGTGAAGCGATATTAAGTGGACAAGACTTAGTAGGTAAAACGGTGTCTGTCGATTATAAAGACGACGCATTTAAAGTCGACACAGGATCGCTTGAAAAGACAACTGAAAATGCATAAATAGATGTCGAGGGTTTAGAGCTTGTTATAATGCTCTAAACCCTTTTATATCATATGTACGGTACTTTCATAATTGTTTAGAAAATTATATAATAGTGAGTAATTAAACCGAGGAGGTTAACGTTTACAAATGGCAAAAACAAAAACAGTATTTGAATGTTTAGCATGCGGATTCGAATCTCCAAAATGGTACGGTCGATGTCCAAACTGTGGGGCATGGAACCAAATGGAAGAGTCGCTTGTACATAAAGAAACGAAAGCATCTGGACGCGGCACACTCGGTAAAGTGACCGATGAAAAAACACGTGCGACCCAGTTATCACGTGTGACGAAAAAAGAGTCACCGCGTACAAAAACGAAAAGTGGCGAGTTTGACAGAGTACTTGGTGGTGGGATTGTCGATGGTTCTCTTATTTTAATCGGGGGAGATCCAGGGATTGGAAAGTCGACGATTTTACTTCAAACGGCACTCACTCTTGCGGAAGATTACGACGTTCTATACGTCTCAGGTGAGGAATCTCTGGAACAAATTAAAATGCGTGCAGACCGAATTACGACAGATGCGTCGAATTTAAACGTATACGCAGAAACGAATTTATTTTATATCCACGACGAGATCAATAAATTAAATCCAGACTTTTTAATTATTGACTCCATTCAAACAGTATTTCATCCAGATATTACAAGTGCACCAGGAAGTGTGTCTCAAGTACGTGAATGTACACAGTCAATTATGAATATCGCAAAAGGTCAAAACATCGCGACGTTTATCGTCGGACACGTTACTAAAGACGGGCAGATCGCCGGGCCGCGTTTACTCGAACATATGGTAGACACTGTTTTATACTTTGAAGGTGACCAACATCACACGTTTAGAATTTTACGCGCAGTAAAAAACAGATTTGGATCGACAAACGAAATGGGTATTTTTGAGATGAAGTACGATGGTCTAAAAGAAGTCTTAAATCCATCTGAAATCTTCTTAGAAGAACGCTCTAAAAATACGCCAGGATCTGCGATTGTTGCGACGATGGAAGGGACACGCGCGATGCTCGTTGAAATACAAGCACTCGTCACGCCAACGCATTTCCATAATCCAAGACGTATGGCTACAGGAATCGACCACAATAGATTATCACTACTCATGGCAGTATTAGAAAAATCTGAAGGGCTACTCATGCAGCAACACGACGCGTATATAAAAGTCGCGGGTGGCGTTAAACTCGATGAGCCAGCGGTTGACCTTGCTGTGATTATGGCAATCGCTTCGAGCTTTAAAAATATAAGTGTACGAGGCGATACGTGTTTCATCGGAGAAGTCGGTTTAACAGGTGAAATTAGACGCGTTACTAAAATCGAACAACGCTTACAAGAAGCGGCGAAGCTAGGGTTTAACCGAGCGATTATCCCAGCGTCAAATTTAGCAGGACTAGCTCCTGTAGATATTGAAGTTGTCGGTGCAAGAACGTTAAAAGATGCAATGAAAGAAATTTACAAATAGAAAGGAAGGAAGACGAATGTTAAGAGGATTATTAACACTCGTCTACTTTCTTACCGGAGTCACACTCGGAATATGGTGTTTCCATTCGACGGACTTTCCAGTACCAAGTGCAATCCACAACGTATTTTTCTATGGTGCGATTGGCGGGGTACTATTTTTAGCTTTAACATTTTGGACGATGCCATATTTTGTGCGCGGGTTAAAGAAAGTAGAGCGAAAATTATTATCTAGAAACATTACGGAAATATTCTTTGCGACAATTGGTATGCTACTTGGATTATTGTTTACTGTTTTTATTACGTTATTAACGAACATGTTAGACATACCTGTTGTACGTGAAGTCATTCCACTAATTTCAGCAGTCGTCCTCGGTTATCTAGGCTATCAACTCGGCTTAAAAAAGACGACAGAGATTCTCGAGTTATTTAACCGAGCACCTAAAAATTTAACAAAAAAACTACTCGATACGAGTGCAATTATCGATGGACGTGTGTTAGACGTTTTAAAAAGCGGATTTTTAGAAGGCGAAATTATTATTCCGCAATTCGTGCTAGACGAACTACAATTAATTGCAGATTCTACCGATCATTTAAAGCGAGATAAAGGACAACACGGTCTCGACATTTTAAACGCGCTTCAAAAACAATCGGACGCCGTTAAAGTAAAAACGGTCAAATACGATAAGTTAGATGTGGACCAGCAGCTCATTGAACTCGCTAAAGAAGAAAATGCTGCAATTATTACGACAGACTATAATTTAAATCGTGTAGCACAAGTCCATAAAGTGACAGTATTAAACGTGAACGAATTAACTGAGGCGGTGCAGTTAAACATCCATCAAGGTGACACGTTCGAGATTTTAATTACAAAATCAGGTAAAGAAGACAACCAAGGTGTTGGATACTTAACCGACGGCACGATGGTCGTTTTAGATTCAGGAGAATCTTTTATTAACGAAACGGTACTCGTTGAAGTAACATCGATACTTCAAACCCATTCTGGGAGAATAATATTTACAAAACTTGGAGAGAAATAATGCAGTATTCAGCAGTGATTCCAGCAGCAGGGATCGGAAAACGTATGGGACTTGGTTTTAACAAGATAAAATACGAAATTGACGGACAGTCGATAATTCGTAGAACTGTCGATATATTCAATCAAGATCCAGATTGTAAAGAAATTGTTATCGCAACTGGAAAAGCAGACATCGAAGAACTGAAAGAAGAGTTAAAAGACGTCAAAAAAGTAAAACGCATCGTACTCGGGGGTAAAGAGCGTCAACACTCGATATATAATGCGCTTAAATACGCCGATGCGAAGTACGTATTTGTACACGATGCTGCACGCCCGTTTTTAGATGCGGGTACTTTATCTCGCTTAAAAACGGCGGTCGTTGAAAAGGATGCAGTCATTTGTGGTGTCAAAGCCAAAAACACGATGAAGACAGTTGTCGATGGAAAAGTTGAAGCAACAATTAACCGAGAGACGACGTTCGAGGTGCACACACCACAAGCTTTTTGTTATAATTTATTAATGGATGCACATGAGTACGCGATTGAAAACGACTTAGCAGTTACGGATGACGCGATGATGGTCGAGGCGTACGGACATGATGTTTTTATGGTAGATTCGTCGTATAATAACATTAAAATTACGACGGTAGAAGATTTAGTACTCGGAGAATCGATATTAAGGAGTCGAGAAAGATGAGAATCGGTCACGGTTATGATGTTCATCAGTTAAAAAAGGGACGACCGTTAATTATCGGTGGTCTTGAAATCGAGCATGAAGAAGGATTAGACGGTCATAGTGACGCAGACGTACTTCTTCATACGATTGCAGACTCGATTTTAGGTGCACTCGCACTTGGTGATATTGGAAAATTTTTCCCGGACAATGATCCAAAATATAAAGACATGGATTCACAAGTATTATTAAGTGAAGTCGTGTCAAAAATGACAGAAAAAGGTTACGAAGTCGGTAACGTTGACGCGGTAATTATCGCTGAGGCACCGAAGTTTCGTCCGTATATCGATGACATTCGACAAAACGTCGCGCGACTACTCGACACAACGATCGACAACGTAAACGTAAAAGCAACAACACATGAAAAGCTCGGCGCATTAGGTCGAAAAGAAGGCATCGCGAGTGAAGCGGTGATTTTATTAAAAAGAAAGAAGGCAAACAATGAGTAAAGTAAGAGTAAGATATGCCCCAAGTCCAACAGGTTACCTACATATCGGTAACGCAAGAAGTGCACTATTTAACTATCTATTCGCACGTCACTACGGTGGGGAGTTCATCATCCGTATTGAAGATACAGACAAAGCACGTCACGTCGACGAAGGTGAATCTTCACAGTTAAATTATTTAAAATGGCTCGGACTCGACTGGGATGAGTCAGTCGACGTCGGAGGTCAGTATGGGCCATACCGTCAATCTGAACGTAACCATATTTATAAACCTTATATCGAAAAGCTACTCGCTGAAGACAAAGCGTATCGTTGCTATATGACAGCAGAAGAGTTAGAAGAAGAACGCGAAACACAACTTAAAAACGGTAAGCAACCGATGTATAGCGGTAAGCACGCGAACTTATCAAAAGAAGAAGAAGAAGCATTTATCGCTGAAGGTAGAGAACCATCGATTCGTATTCGCGTACCAAAAGATAAAACATACACGTTCAACGACATGGTAAAAGGTGAATTATCCTTTGACTCAAACGGTATTGGTGACTGGGTTATCGTTAAAAAAGACGGTACACCAACATACAACTTTGCCGTCGCAATTGATGACCATGAAATGGCAATCACACACGTATTACGTGGAGATGATCACATTTCAAACACACCACGCCAATTAATGGTTTACGAAGCGCTTGGATTAGAGCCACCACAATTTGGTCATATGACGTTAATCGTAAACGAAGAACGTAAAAAGTTATCAAAACGCGACAGCGGTATTTTACAATTCATCGAAGACTATGAAGCACTTGGCTATTTACCAGAAGCATTATTTAACTTCATCGCTTTACTCGGATGGACACCAGGTGGAGAAGAAGAGCTATTCACAAAAGAAGAGTTCATTGAATTATTTACAGAAGAACGTTTATCAAAATCACCAGCATTCTTTGACAAAGTAAAATTAGAATGGGTAAACAACCAGTACATGAAACAAAAAGATATCGACAAAGTATTTGAGCTTGCATTACCATTCTTAGTTGAAGCAGGTCGCGTAAAAGAAGACGCTTCAGAAGAAGAATTAGAATGGGCAAAATCACTCGTTCAGTTATATCAACCACAAATGAGTTACGCAGCTGAAATCGTCGAGTTATCTGAGCAATTCTTTAAAGAAGACGTTTCGTATGATGAAGCGGCAAAAGAAGTGTTAGCTGGTGAACAAGTCCCTGAATTAATGGATGCGTTAAAAGCAACATTCGCAAACTTAGAAGATTTCACAGCAGACAACATTAAAAAAGCGATCAAATCAGTGCAAAAAGAAACAGGAATCAAAGGTAAAAACTTATTCATGCCAATTCGCGTAGCGACAACAGGCGAAACGAGAGGACCAGAATTACCAAACGCATTAGAACTCCTCAGTAAAGAGACAGTACTCGCACGCATTGAAAACGTCATTCAAAGTCTTTAAGATTGAAAACAACTAAAAATCGTTATATAATTCACTTGTTGTTATCAGTATTTAAATAACGTGAAAACAGAGATTGCCTGGTCGGTGCGAAGGCAACACTATTATTTAAAGAAATGCATAAATTTTAAAGTGAATAAAAGATAAAAATCAGAGTGGAACCGTGCAACGCACCTCTGTCCGTATTAGGGCAGAGGTGTTTTTAATTGCGACAGGTGGTAAAGTTTAATGGGATTGTCGATCGCGAGGTAAAGCGCAGGTTTTTGTTCAGCAATTGGATTGTTGGCGGGGCGCTGGTGCGTAGCAGTGCCGTTTATTTAACAGATTTTTGCTGAATCTGTTAGATATCTCCGGATAATTAACAAAAACAAGATGAAACACCCGAAATATGTTAGATAAAAAATTATAATTAACAAAAATCGGGTCACGCGAACGAAATTTGTTAAATAAATCCAGATATCTAACAAAATCCCGATATTTTTGTTAAATAAAATCGTGAGAACGAGTTTTGTTACACCTTAAGCGCGAAAAGTGCCTTTCATCTCACTGGCTACGTAGTTATTTAACAGATTTTTGCTGAATCTGTTAGA
>NZ_KV802769.1:64444-84461 GCF_001810835.1 Nosocomiicoccus sp. HMSC067E10
TTGTTAAATAAATCCAGATATCTAACAAAATCACGATATTTTTGTTAAATAAAATCGTGAGAACGGGTATAACTATCTTATAAGAGTAAAAACTCAAAAAGACGCCAACTCTTACCTGATTGCACCCACGCCAAACCCCACTCACAAAAGGAGAGACAATGTTTAAAAGAATAAAAGAAGATATTGATATGGTGCTCGAACTTGATCCAGCAGCGACGAGTCGGACGATGGTTTTTCTGACGTACTCTGGAATGCACGCTGTCTGGGGTCACTTGATTGCTCATTGGTTTTATAAGCACCGGATGTTTTTAATCGCGCGTATCATTTCGCAAACGATTCGATTTTTCACAGGCATTGAGATTCACCCTGGCGCGACGATTGGTAGGAGGCTTTTCATCGACCATGGAATGGGGATTGTCATCGGTGAAACGACAACGATTGGAAACGATGTTACGTTATACCAAGGTGTCACGCTCGGTGGTACCGGTAAAGAAAAGGGTAAACGTCACCCGACTATTGAAGATAAAGTACTCGTCGCAACCGGCGCGCAGGTGCTTGGTAATATAACCATCGGCGAAGGCACGAATATTGGTGCGAACTCAGTCGTCTTAAAAAATGTGCCGTCGTACTCAACAGTCGTCGGGATTCCAGGACATATCGTTAGACGTCACGGCAAACGTGTACCAACAGACACGCTTAACCATAACAACTTACCAGATCCGATATTAAATAAAATTTTAGAATTAGAAAAAGAAATCACTCAATTTAAAGAAAAAGAGAGGAATGAGGTTAAAGATGGTTCACATATATAACACACTCACACGTCAAAAAGAAAAGTTTGTTCCAATTGAAGAAGGTAAAGTAAAAATGTACGTCTGCGGACCGACGGTGTATAACTATATCCACATCGGTAACGCACGTCCAGCAATCGTATTTGACACAGTACGTCGCTACTTAGAATACCGTGGGTACGATGTCACGTTCGTATCGAACTTCACTGACGTTGATGACAAACTCATTAATGCGTCAAAAGAAACAGGTCAAACAGTTCCAGAAATCGCAGACAAATTTATCGCAGCATACTTTGAAGATACAGGTGCATTAAACGTCAAAAAAGCAGACGTCCACCCGAGAGTTATGGATCATATGGACGACATCATCGCATTCATTGAAACGTTAATCGCTAAAGGACATGCCTACGAGCGAGACGGAGACGTATACTTTAAAACACGTTCATACGACGGTTACGGGCAGTTATCTAAACAGTCAATCGACGATTTAAAAGTCGGTGCGCGTATCCAGCAAGGTGAAAGTAAAGACGATCCACTTGATTTCGCGTTATGGAAACACGAAAAAGAAGATGAAATTAGCTGGGATAGTCCGTGGGGTAAAGGACGTCCAGGTTGGCATATCGAATGCTCGGTAATGGCGACAAAACATTTAGGCAAGACGATGGATATTCATGCGGGTGGACAAGACTTAACGTTCCCGCACCACGAAAACGAAATCGCTCAATCTGAATCTTGCACAGACGAAACGTTCGCAAATTACTGGATGCATAACGGCTACATCAATATCGACAACGAAAAGATGTCAAAATCACTCGGGAACTTTATCACTGTGCACGATATTTTAAAAGAACTCGATCCGAACATTTTACGATTTTTTATGCTAAGCGTGCATTACCGAGGGCCAATCAACTTTAACCGTGAACTTGTCGACTCAGCAGCTGCTGGCTTAGACAGAATTTTAACAGCATACAATACTGCAGTAGAACGTAGAGAACACGCAATTAGTACAGAATTAGACGATAAAGAACTAGACTTCGTCAAAGAAAATATAAATACGTTTGAAGAAGCGATGGACGACGACTTCAACACAGCAAACGCAATTACAGCGTGGCACGAACTTGCGACGCGCCTAAATAAATATATGCGCCGTGACGCAACGAACAAAGACGTCCTTGACGCATATATCAACGCATACGACGCTTATAGTAACGTTCTTGGTATTACACTTGAACAAGAAGAATTACTATTAGACGAACGAATCGAAGCATTAATCGAAGAACGTGAAGCAGCACGTAAAGAGAAAGATTTTGCCCGTGCAGATGAAATTCGTGACACACTTCATGAAAAAGGCATTATTTTAGAAGATACAAAAGACGGAGTGAAATTCCGCCGTGGATAATTTATATGAAATTCACGACTTAACAAAAGCATACGTCGGTGACGCAGTTTACAGTATGTATGTCCGTAAACATATTGTGAAATCGTCACCTCGTATTCGAGCAAATGACGCGCATCAACTCGGCACGACGTTTGAAAAGGCGACGAGTCAGTCAAAAGCGTTACAGGCACTCGAAGATATATTAACGGATGAAGAAAAAGAAATCGTCAGACGTGCAAAAAATAAAAAGAGTAATACGAAAGCAAAGAGCGCAACGAGCAAAGAGTATCAAGAAGCAACAGGGTTAGAAGCCCTCGTTGGAGTTTTATATTTAAACGAAAAGTACGATAGGCTCGATGCGCTTTTTGAAATTATAGTGCGAGGTGAGTATTTATGAGTGAATCCGTTCTTGCAGGACGTCATGCAGTTAAAGAGGCGTTACAAGGTAATCGTGATTTAAACAAGATTTTAATTCAAGATAGTATTGAAAAGCATCAAATTAACGATATTTTAAAGCTTGCAAAGAAAAACAAAGTCGTCGTTCAAACAGTTCCTAAAAGTAAATTAGAATCGTTTACGAATGAACGCCATCAAGGTATTATCGCGTTTATCAGTGCATATAAATATATGCCGTTAGACACTCTCATTCAAAACGTCGAAGGAAAGAAAGCCAATCTACTCTTACTCGACGGCTTAGAAGATCCACATAATTTAGGAAGTATATTACGTACAGCGGACGCTACAGGATTTGATGCGGTAATTATTCCGAATAGACGTAGTGTACAAATTACAGATACAGTCGCACGCGTGTCAGTTGGTGCGGTCGAACACGTCCCAGTCGTACGCGTAACAAACGTCAACCAAGCGATCGACAAACTAAAAGACGCAGGTTTTTGGACGGTCGGTACAACGATGGATGCGCCGATGGACTATAGAGAATACCCGGCAGACATTAATACGGTACTTATTATCGGAAATGAAGGGGACGGTATTAGTAAAAAGACGTTAGAAAAATGTGATTTTACTGTGACGATTCCAATGGTCGGTAAAATATCAAGCTTAAACGCTTCGGTATCCGCAGGAATTTTAATGTACGAAGTGTACCGTAAACAATACCCGTTAAAAGAGTAGCGTCATGAAAAGAAGACAAAAGATTATGTTAGTCGACGGGTACAATTTGATTGGAGCAAACAAACGACTGACCGAAGAGGGCCGATTAAGTTTAGAATACGCACGCGAAGAATTACTCACGATATTAAGTGAATATCAAGCCGTATCCAAGTACGACGTCATTTGTGTATTCGATGCGTACGAGGTGAAATCAAAAGAGACGGTGTACGACTATCACGGTGTCCAAGTCGTTTTTACGAAAGAAAAAGAAACCGCCGATGAATATATCGAACGTTTCGTTTATAAGTATTTCCATCCACACTTAACGGAAATTACGGTCGTAACGAGTGATTTACCAGAGCAAAACGCGATATTTTCTTACGGAGCGTACAGAATTCCATCGAGAGAAATGTGGGAAGACTTAAAACATGCAGAAAAAAATATTAGTGTCGAAATTGAAGCAATAAATCAAAAAGTGCCTAAGACAAAATTAAATATTAGTGACGATATTTTAGCAGAACTTGAAAAACTGCGACGTGGCAAGCGTTAGGGCGACTTGTGAGTAGCGACTTTCGTATGTATGATATATACAAAAACGGGAGGTATTCATGTACAACATTCGTTCGTTTTTGATACTTATTTACGAAGATTCGAAACTCAATGAATATGTCGAACATGTAAAAAATGGGAAGCTCGATTACTTTGACAAGATCGACGAGGCTATTCGTTTAAAAGTACGTAAAATGACATATAAACATACGCGAGACCCTTATGAAAGAGAAGACTTAGAACAGATGATTATGGAGTATTTACTCCACGCGTGCTTTAGATACGACAAAAGACTTGGAGACTTTCATAATTACGCAATAAGATCTGCATATTTAGAACTAAAAAAGCGTAGTGTGTATTTTTATCGATTAAATAGTAAAGAAACGACAAGCAACGAGCTGTCAAACTACGTGTGTGACAAAGTAGAAACATACGACCGTATCGATCAAATCATAAACCGAGATCAGTACTCTTATATGCTCCAAGATAAAAAGACGTTTTCAGAATACGAGCGTGCTGTGTTAAAATATTTAGGAGAGCATTATACATTTGATGAAATTAGCGAAAAGTTAAAAACGAATCGTAAATCGATTCAAAATACATTGTACCGTGTCCTTCGTAAAAAAGAGAAACAGCACGGCGTTTATTGACAAACGTAGACTTTAATCGGTATAGTATATAAGAATTGAAATGAGGTAATGAGATGAAAGTTGCATTACTATGTAGCGAGTGTGGCAGTCGTAATTATCACGTTAAACAAGCTGCCGATAAGGATGGAACAAGACTCACGATGAAAAAGTTCTGTAAACAATGCAACCGACATACGATTCATAAAAGTTCCATATAAGATGAGGAGGCGTCGCATGAATAACGATAGAAATTTCCTTGCAAACGTCGTCAGTGAAATGAAAAAAGTAAGTTGGCCAACTGGTAAAGAAGTAGTGAATTATACGTCAATCGTTGTTTTCACTGTTATCTTCTTCTTATTCTTTTTCTACGCGATTGATATAGGTATTACGTATTTAATTGATGCAATGTAATGAGGGAGGATATTATGTCCGAAGAAAAACAATGGTATGCCATTCATACTTACTCAGGCTATGAAAACAAAGTACATCAAAACTTACTTGCACGTTTAGAGTCGATGAACATGCAAGACCAAATTTTCCGTGTCGTTGTACCAGAAGAAGAGGAAACGACTATTAAAGATGGTAAAAAGAAAACACAAATGAAAAAGACATTCCCAGGTTACGTCTTAGTTGAGATGATCATGACAGATGAGTCTTGGTACGTCGTACGTAACACACCTGGAGTAACTGGATTTGTCGGTTCTCAAGGTGCTGGAATTAAACCGAACCCATTATTAAAAGAAGAAGCACGCTTCATCTTAAGACAAATGGGTATGTCAGAGCGCATCGTAGATTTCGACGTAGAAATCGGAGAATCAGTTAAAATTATTGACGGTCCGTTTAATAATCAATTCGGTACGATCGAGGAAATCGACGAGCAACACTTTAAACTGACTGTATTAGTTGAATTATTTGGACGTGAAACGCCAGTTGAAGTCGAATACGACCAAATCGAAAAAATCGACTAAATAAAGATTGAAAATACAAGTGAAGTATGTTAATATGAGATGGTTGCAAAAATGCGACCATCTTTTTTATGTAAAAAGATATGAGTGGGAGGATGAAATCTTAGCATCCTGTGACCACATCACGAGAATGAGGAGGTTGACATCGTGGCTAAAAAAGTTATCAACGTTGTTAAATTACAAATCCCTGCAGGTAAAGCAACTCCTGCACCACCAGTTGGACCAGCATTAGGTCAAGCAGGTATTAACATTATGGGATTCACAAAAGAGTTTAACGCACAAACTCAAGACCAAGCAGGTCTTTTAATTCCAGTGGAGATTTCAGTATATGAAGACCGTTCATTTACTTTCATTACAAAAACTCCACCAGCAGCAGTTCTTCTTAAAAAAGCAGCTAAAGTTGAAAAAGGTTCTGGTGAACCTAACAAAAACAAAGTTGCTGAAGTAACTGAAGCACAAGTTCGCGAAATCGCTGAACTTAAAATGGAAGACTTAAACGCAGCAGACGTTGAAGCAGCAATGCGCATGGTAGAAGGTACTGCACGCAGCATGGGCTTCACTGTTAAAAAGTAATAATTATTTATAAGAAAAAGTATTGGTACATGTGGGAGGTTCACCCGCTATAACCACAAGGAGGAATATAAATGGCTAAGAGAAGTAAAAAGTATCTTGAAGCTTCAAAGAAAGTAGACTCTGAAGCAGTATACTCAATCGAAGATGCTATTAAGCTTGCACAAGAAACAAGCACAACAAACTTTGATGCGTCAGTAGACGTAGCTTTCCGCCTAGGTATTGATACACGTAAAAACGACCAACAAATCCGTGGTGCGATCGTATTACCAAACGGAACTGGTAAATCACAACGTGTATTAGTGTTCGCAAAAGGTGAAAAAGCGAAAGAGGCAGAAGCAGCTGGAGCTGACTACGTAGGAGAAGCAGATCTTGCTGAAAAAATCAACGGTGGTTGGTTTGACTTTGACGTAATCGTTGCAACACCAGACATGATGGGGGAAGTTGGTAAACTTGGTCGTGTATTAGGACCTAAAGGTTTAATGCCAAACCCTAAAACTGGTACAGTAACGATGGACGTTACAAAAGCAGTTGAAGAAATCAAAGCTGGTAAAGTAGAATACCGTGCTGAAAAATCTGGTATCGTTCACTCTACAATTGGTAAAGTGTCATTCGGTACTGATAAATTAGTTGAAAACTTCAACGCTTTACACGAAGCTTTAGTAAAAGCTAAACCAGCAACTGCAAAAGGTGTTTACTTCCGTTCAGTTGCAGTTTCTAGCACGATGGGTCCTGGTATCAAATTAGATCCATCACAAGTTAGAACAGACGTTTAAAAAATAAATTGACAAGAGTAAATGTACGTGGTATATTTACTCTTGTATTAAATTTAAATTTAGATGTTTTACCTAAGACAGTAGGAGTCTAAGACTTAAAACACAATCCTACCGAGGCAAACAAAAATGACTTGTATATTATTTATAAATATATGAGCACTTTTTGCCCTGGGTAAAAGGTGCTTTTTTTATTGCACCGATAATTTTCAAAACGGAGGTGTAACTATGACAAATGTTATCGAAAGAAAGAAACAACACGTTTCTGAAATCGCGGAACAATTCAAAAACTCAGTTTCAACAATCGTAGTTGATTACCAAGGTCTTTCAGTTGCTGAAGCAACAGAACTTCGTAAACAACTTAGAGAAGCTGGTGTTGAGTTCCACGTTTACAAAAACACGATGGTACGTCGTGCGTTACAAGAAGCTGGAATCGAAGGATTAGAAGAACACTTAACTGGTCCAAACGCGATTGCGTTCTCAAACGAAGACGTAATTGCTCCAGCAAAAGTACTTCACAGCTTCTCAAAAGAGCATGAAGCACTTGAAATTAAAGCGGGTGTCATCGAAGGTGAAATTGCAGACGTAGAAAGCGTTAAAGCAATCGCAACTTTACCATCAAAAGACGGACTTGTATCTATGTTACTTTCTGTTCTTCAAGCGCCAATGCGCAACTTCGCTTATGCGGTTAAAGCAGTGGGAGAGCAAAAAGAAGAAGGTACAGACGCAGTAGAAGAAACTGAAGAAGCATAATTAAAAATTAAAAAAGTTAAAAATTGGAGGATTTAATAATGGCTAATAAAGATCAAATCATTGAAGCAATTAAAGAAATGTCAGTATTAGAATTAAACGAATTAGTTGAAGCTATTGAAGAAGAGTTTGGTGTAACAGCAGCAGCTCCAGTAGCAGTAGCAGGTGGCGCAGCTGAAGGTGGCGCTGAAGAAAAATCTGAGTTCGACGTTGAACTTACAGATGCAGGTTCATCTAAAATCAAAGTTATCAAAGCAGTTCGTGAAGCAACTGGTCTTGGACTTAAAGATGCAAAAGAGCTTGTTGACAACGCTCCTAAAGTTATCAAAGAAGCATTACCTAAAGAAGAAGCAGAAGCACTTAAAGCACAACTTGAAGAAGTTGGAGCTAGCGTAGAGCTTAAATAATTAAAATATGATATTTTAGACTTATAAACATTATGTTTATAAGTCTTTTTTTCTACATAAAAGGAGGGTGTTTATGTCACATTACTATACGACAGATGATACACCGCATGATTTTAAAGAAATTAAATATAATATAAAAGGTAAAACATATACGTTCACAACAGATCGTGGTGTGTTTTCAAAAGATCGTGTTGATTTTGGTACAGACGTATTATTAAATGCAGTGTTAGAAGATTATGATGGTCCGGGGTACTTTATCGATATGGGGGCTGGGTACGGACCAGTGAGTATCGTACTTGCCGACCATTATGGTGGAGACGGTGTTGCGGTCGAAGTAAATGAAGATGCAATCAGTGTTTTAGATACGAACATGCATAACAATAACGTAAGTTTTGATATCGTTAAGAGAGAAACATATGATGATATGGAGTTAAAAGCTGATCTATACGTAACGAATCCGCCGTTTAGAGCCGGAAAAGATACAGTGCTTGAAATTATTAATGATAGTTATGAACGATTAGTCGATCACGGTGCGTTTTATATGGTCGTTCAAAAGAAGCAAGGTATGCCGTCGTATTTAAAACATTTAGAAACGTTATATGGAAATGTAGAAAAACTCAAAAAGAGTAAAGGTTACTACATCTTAAAGAGTATTAAACACGTTAGTTAGAATTATTGTTTAATATTAAAGAAAATAGGTGTACAATAAAAAATATAGAAAAGAGAAGTCAGTGAGGAGGCCGAACTATGGCATATGTAATTTTACAACCGTGTGCAGCAGAAAAGTCTGGTGATTGCGTAGACGTGTGTCCTGTCGATTGTATCGAGGAAGGCGAAGATCAGTTCTACATCGATCCGGATATTTGTATCGACTGTGGTGCGTGCGTAGCAGTTTGTCCAGTAGATGCGATTGTCGAAGAATCAGAAATGCTACCAGAAGAAGAAATTTACCTCAAAAAAGCAGAAGAGTTTTATGCGAATAGATAAGTACATATACTCCATTAACATTTTGTTAGTGGAGTATTTTTGTTATTCAAAGCTATGTGAAATCAGTCAGATTTACAAGAGATAATAATTTGACTTGACAAATTAGCTGTGATATAGTTGTTAAATGAATATTATTATCAAGAAGTATGTATATTTTTCGAAAGCACGTATTGGTAGAAGCTTTTGAATAAGTCAATGTTTATAGGAAATGGAGTTGTTTAATTCCGTTTTCTTTTTTGTCTTATGAGGTCTATCTGTTGATAATAGTGGGAAATATTTTTAGGGGTGAATCTGTCGATGAGTCAAGTGATTCAGTATGGAAAACATGCAAAACGTAGAAGCTATTCACGTATCGAAGAGAAGTTGGAGTTACCGAACTTAATTGAAATTCAAACGAATTCTTATGAATGGTTTCTGAAATCTGGCTTAATCGAAATGTTTAAGGATATCTCACCTGTTGAGGATTTCACAGGAAACATTTCGCTTGAGTTTGTCGACTATAAACTCGGAGAGCCTAAATACAACGTCGATGAGGCTAAAAACCACGACGCTACGTATTCGGCGCCTTTAAGAGTTAAAGTTAGACTCATTATTAAAGAAACTGGTGAAGTAAAAGAACAAGAAGTGTTTATGGGAGATTTCCCTCTCATGACAGATACAGGTACATTCATTATTAACGGTGCAGAACGTGTTATCGTTTCTCAGTTAGTCCGTAGTCCTTCTGTGTATTACTCGGATAAGCTCGATAAAAACGGTAGAACGAGCTACACAGCGACAGTTATTCCTAACCGTGGTGCATGGTTAGAGTATGAAATGGACGCAAGAGATACGGTTTACGTAAAAATTGACCGTACGCGTAAAATGCCAATTACGGTATTACTACGTGCGCTAGGTTTCGCTACAGATCAACAAATCGTTGACTTATTAGGGGACAGCGAATATTTAAGAAACACATTAGACAAAGACACAACAGAAACAGTCGATCAAGCATTACTTGAAATATATGAAAGATTACGTCCAGGCGAACCGCCAACAGTTGAAAACGCAAGAAACTTACTATATACACGTTTCTTTGATCCAAAGCGTTATGACTTAGCGGCAGTTGGTCGTTATAAGATGAACAAAAAACTTCACTTACAAAACCGTCTATTCAACCAAGTCGTTGCAGAGCCACTTGTAGATACGGAAACTGGTGAAGTAATCGTTGAAGCAGGAACGACAATTGACCGTCGTACGCTCGACAACATTATGGAACAACTTGAAACGACAGTGAACTTAAAAACGTTTGAATTCGAAAACGGCATTTTAGAAGAGCCAGTAGAAATTCAATCGATTAAAGTTAAATCTAACGTCGATGGTGATGAAGATACAACGACAAACATCATCGGTAACGCGTTCCCTGACAAAGAAGTGAAATCTATCACTCCGTCAGACATTATCGCGTCAATCAGTTATTACTTTAACTTATTAAATGGCGTTGGACATACAGACGACATCGACCATTTAGGTAACCGTCGTTTACGTAGTGTCGGTGAGTTATTACAAAACCAATTCCGTATTGGTGTTGCGCGTATGGAACGTGTGATTCGTGAAAGAATGTCAATTCAAGATAAAAACACAGTTACACCGCAACAACTTATTAACATTCGTCCGGTAATTGCATCGATTAAAGAGTTCTTTGGTAGCTCTCAATTATCTCAGTTCATGGACCAAACGAACCCACTTGCTGAGTTAACGCATAAGAGACGTTTATCAGCACTTGGACCAGGTGGTTTAACGAGAGAACGTGCAGGAATGGAAGTACGTGACGTACACTATTCTCACTACGGACGTATGTGTCCAATTGAAACACCAGAGGGACCAAACATCGGTCTAATCAACTCGTTATCAAGTTTTGCACGCGTCAACGAGTTCGGATTTATCGAAACGCCGTATCGTCGTGTAGATCCTGAAACGAATGCGGTCACTAACAGAATCGACTACTTAACTGCAGACGAAGAAGAGCAGTTTGTCGTCGCACAAGCGAACGCAGAGTTAAACGAAGACGGTACGTTTAAAAATGAAGAAGTCATCTGTCGTTTCCGTGGAAACAACACAGCAATGCATAGGGATAAAATGGACTACATGGACGTATCACCAAAACAAGTTGTATCAGCAGCAACAGCATGTATTCCGTTCTTAGAAAACGACGACGCGAACCGTGCATTAATGGGTGCGAACATGCAACGTCAAGCAGTGCCGTTACTTATTCCGGATTCACCGTACGTCGGTACTGGTATGGAACACGTCACAGCAAAAGACTCAGGTGCAGCAGTTGTTTCACGTTATAAAGGTGTTGTAGAACACGTAGAAGCGCGTGAAATTCACGTGCGTCGTTACGTCGATAAAAATGGCGACGGAAACTATACGAAAACTGAAGAAATCGATAAATATAAACTTGTGAAATTTGAACGTTCAAACGCAGGTACTTGTTATACTCAGCGTCCAATCGTATCACTTGGCGATGAAGTTGAAAAAGGAGAAATTTTAGCGGATGGTCCTTCTATGGACAACGGTGAAATGGCACTTGGACAAAACGTCGTCGTCGGATTTATGATGTGGGACGGTTATAACTATGAGGACGCAGTTATCATGTCTGAGCGTTTAGTAAAAGACGACGTCTATACGTCGATTCACATTGAAGAGTATGAATCAGAATCAAGAGATACAAAACTTGGTCCTGAAGAAATCACAAGAGATATTCCAAACGTTTCTGAATCTGCAATGAAAAAGTTAGACGAGCGTGGTATCGTGTACGTCGGTGCAGAAGTTAAGGACGGAGATATTTTAGTTGGTAAAGTAACACCTAAAGGTGTCACAGAACAAACGCCAGAAGATCGTTTATTACACGCAATCTTCGGTGAAAAAGCACGTGAAGTTAGAGATACGTCACTTCGTGTACCACACGGTGCAGGCGGTATCGTCTTAGACGTTAAAGTATTTAACCGTGAAGATGGTCACGAATTATCACCAGGAGTGAACCAGCTCGTGCGCGTATATATCGTTCAAAAGAGAAAAATCTCAGTCGGAGATAAAATGGCAGGACGTCACGGTAACAAAGGGGTTATCTCGACAATTCTTCCAGAAGAAGATATGCCATTCTTACCAGACGGCACACCGATCGATATTATGTTAAACCCACTCGGGGTACCTTCACGTATGAACATCGGACAGGTGTTAGAGCTTCATTTAGGTATGGCGGCGCGTGAAATGGGACTTAAGATGGCAACGCCAGTATTTGACGGTGCGAACGAAGAAGACGTTTGGAGCACGATGGAAGAAGCAGGGCTCGCAAGAGACGGTAAAACAGTACTATACGACGGACGTACAGGTGAACCATTTGAAAACCGTGTATCTGTCGGTGTTATGTACATGCTGAAATTATCACACATGGTTGATGATAAACTTCACGCAAGAAGTACTGGACCATACTCACTCGTTACACAGCAACCACTTGGTGGTAAAGCGCAGTTTGGTGGACAAAGATTTGGTGAGATGGAAGTATGGGCGCTTGAAGCATACGGTGCAGCATACACGTTACAAGAAATTCTAACGGTGAAATCAGACGACACAATCGGTCGTGTGAACACGTATGAAGCAATTGTAAAAGGTGAAAACTTACCGAACCCAAGTATTCCAGAATCATTCCGAGTACTCATGAAAGAGTTACAATCACTCGGTCTTGAAGTGTCGATTATGGATGATGAAGACAACGAAGTGAACATGAACACAGTCGTTGAAGAAGACGTCCAAAGAGAATCAGAACGTGATAATGACAAAGACGAAGTTGTATCGAAATAAAAGTTGAGCTTACAGCAGACTTTTAGGGAGGAACGCTCAATGATAGATGTAAATAGATTTCAATATATGAAAATTGGGCTGGCGTCACCTGAAAAAATTCGCTCATGGTCGAGCGGTGAGGTTAAGAAGCCAGAAACAATTAACTATAGAACTTTAAAACCAGAAAAAGATGGACTGTTCTGTGAGAAGATTTTCGGTCCAACAAAAGACTGGGAATGTGCGTGTGGTAAATATAAACGTATTCGCCATAAAGGACATGTTTGTGAAAACTGTGGTGTAGAAGTCACACGTGCGAAAGTACGCCGTGAGAGAATGGGGCACATTGAACTTGCTGCCCCTGTCTCACACATTTGGTACTTTAAAGGAATCCCTTCACGTATGGGATTACTTTTAGATATGTCACCACGTTCATTAGAAGAAGTAATTTACTTTGCGTCATACGTCGTCATCGAACCGGGTCCAACAGGGCTTGAAAAGCGTGACTTATTAAGTGAACGTGAATATCGTGATTACTACATGGAATACGGTGACAGATTTAACGCTAAAATGGGTGCAGAAGCAATTAAAGAATTGCTTGAAAACATCGATTTAGATAAAGAACTCGATCAATTAAAAGAAGAGTTAGAAACAGCGACAGGTCAACGTTTAACACGTGCAATTCGCCGTCTAGAAGTCGTTGAAGCATTTAGAAATTCAGGAAACAAACCTGAGTGGATGGTATTAGACGCTCTACCAGTCATTCCACCGGACATTCGTCCAATGGTGCAGTTAGACGGTGGACGATTTGCAACGAGTGACTTAAACGATTTATATCGACGCGTGATTAACCGTAACAACCGCTTAAAACGTTTATTAGATCTCGGTGCACCTGGGATCATCGTACAAAACGAAAAACGTATGTTACAAGAAGCGGTCGATGCTTTAATCGATAACGGTCGTCGTGGGCGTCCAGTTACTGGTCCAGGAAACCGTCCTTTAAAATCACTTTCACACATGTTAAAAGGTAAGCAAGGACGTTTCCGTCAAAACTTACTCGGTAAACGTGTAGACTACTCAGGTCGTTCAGTAATCGTCGTTGGTCCAAACTTAAAAATGTACCAATGTGGATTACCACGTGAAATGGCATTAGAGCTATTTAAACCATTCGTTATGAGAGAACTTGTGAAAAGAGATCTCGCTACGAACATTAAAAACGCGAAAAATAAAATCGAACGTTTAGATGAGGCGATTTGGGATGTATTAGAAGACGTTATCCGTGAACATCCAGTGTTACTAAACCGTGCACCAACGCTTCACAGACTCGGTATCCAAGCCTTTGAAGCTGTACTCGTTGAGGGGCGTGCAATTAAATTACACCCACTCGTAACGACAGCATATAACGCGGACTTTGACGGTGACCAAATGGCGGTACACGTACCACTTTCAAAAGAAGCACAAGCAGAAGCACGTATGTTAATGCTTGCAGCATCAAACATTCTAAATCCAAAAGATGGTAAACCAGTCGTAACACCGTCACAAGACATGGTACTTGGTAACTACTACTTAACGTTAGAAAAGCCAGGCGCAAAACGTGAAGGACGTATTTTCAAAGACTTTGAAGAAGTCATCATGGCATACCGCTCTGGATATGCATCACTGCATACGAGAATAGGTGTGCATACGAGCTCAATTTCTGAAGAAAAAATCGCTGAAGAAAACCGCGGTAAAATCTTAATGACAACAGTTGGTAAAGTAATCTTTAACGAGATTATGCCACCGTCATTCCCTTACTTAAACGAACCAACGCGTGAAAACTTAGAGCGTAAAACGCCAGACCGTTTCTTCATCAAAGCAGAAGACCTAGGTGAAGCAGGATTAGTCGGTAAGTTTAAAGAGCAAGAACCTGTAAAATCATTCGATAAGAAATTCTTAGGTCAAATCATCGCTGAAGTATTCAACAAGTTCCATATTACTGAAACGTCAGTCATGTTAGACCGAATGAAAGATTTAGGTTTCAAATACTCAACGCGTGCAGGTATTACAGTTGGGGTATCAGACATCGTCGTCTTACCGAACAAACAAAAACTGATTGAAGATACAGAAGAAAAAGTTGAAACAGTTCAAAGACAATATGACCGTGGTTTAATTACAGAAGAAGAACGTTACAATACAGTTATTAAACTATGGACAGATATTAAAGACGAAATCCAAGATAAACTTATGGATTCGTTAGATAAATTCAACCCGATTTACATGATGGCAGATTCAGGTGCCCGTGGTAACGCATCTAACTTTACTCAGCTTGCAGGTATGCGTGGACTCATGGCGAACCCGTCAGGTCAAATCATCGAGTTACCGATCAAGTCGAGCTTCCGTGAAGGGTTAACAGTACTCGAGTACTTCATCTCAACACACGGTGCGCGTAAAGGATTAGCCGATACAGCACTTAAGACTGCAGACTCAGGTTACTTAACGAGAAGACTTGTAGACGTTGCTCAAGACGTGATCGTCCGCGAGCAAGATTGTGGTACAGACAAAGGTCTTAAAGTATCAGAAATCCGTGAAGGCGGAGAAGTAATCGAGCCGTTATTTGACCGTCTAGAAGGGCGTTATGCAAAAGAAACGGTTAGACACCCGAATACGAACGAAGTCATCGTCGGTTCAAATGAACTGATCACGACAGATATCGCAAAAGAAATTGTTAACGCAGGAATTGAATCAGTAGTCATTCGTTCAGCATTCACATGTAACACACGTTACGGTGTATGTGAGAAATGTTACGGTAAAAACCTTGCGACTGGTGAAAAAGTTGAAGTTGGTGAAGCGATTGGTACAATCGCGGCACAATCAATCGGTGAGCCAGGTACACAGTTAACTATGCGTACATTCCACACAGGTGGGGTTGCAGGATCAGACATTACGATGGGTCTTCCACGTATCCAAGAATTATTCGAAGCGCGTAACCCGAAAGGGGAAGCGGTCATTTCAGAAATTGAAGGAACAATTGCTTCGATCGAAATGATTAAAGACCGTCAACAAGAAATCAAAGTTAAAGGTGACGAAGAAACACGTACGTACACAGCACCAGCAAATGCGAGAATTATCGTAGAAGAAGGAGACAAAGTATCTCCAGGTGAAATGTTAACAGACGGTTCAATCGAGCCTAAGAACTTACTAAAAGTTGCAGGATTAAACAAAACGCAAGAATATCTATTAAAAGAAGTACAAAAAGTATACCGTTCACAAGGGGTAGAAATCGACGACAAACACGTCGAAGTAATGGTTCGTCAAATGTTACGTAAAGTACGTATCATCGACGCAGGAGAAACATCACTTATCCCAGGTGCGTTAGTAGATATCCACACGTTCCAAGAAGCAAACAAAGTCGTATTCAAAGAAAGAAAACGACCAGCGACAGCAAAACCTGTATTACTAGGAATTACAAAAGCATCACTTGAAACAGAAAGTTTCTTATCCGCAGCGTCATTCCAAGAAACGACACGCGTCTTAACAGATGCGGCAATCAAAGGAAAACGCGATGACTTACTCGGACTGAAAGAAAACGTCATAATCGGTAAACTGATCCCAGCAGGAACAGGAATGAACCGATACCGCGACATTGACATCGATGTCGAAGGACAAGACGAACGTTTACAATTAGAAAGAGAAGAAAGAGAAGCGGAACTAGTTGAAGAAAATTAAAAAATAAAACGATAATCCCCATTCAAGTAAGTAGTATGTACTAATACTGGAATGGGGATTTTAATATTTAAAGAATGTTTTATTAACTATATTTAATTGTTTAAAAATCAACACTTATTGATTTATAACTTAAATATTCAACCAATTTGTTTATATTAGAGATATCTTCTATAGTAGGTACATTATTAATTAGTACAATTTGTTTTCCGTCAATAGCATCTATGGGGAAATTTGTAACAATTATATCTGAAGATAGACTTTCCAGATTATTGATATCAAACGAATTAAATGGATATCTATATATATTCGCTTGTTCTATTAGATTTTTTTCTAATATTTCAACAAGCCATTGGTCGTGATTATACTCAG
The DNA here is from genome assembly GCF_001810835.1 of Nosocomiicoccus sp. HMSC067E10. Taxonomy (NCBI): domain Bacteria; kingdom Bacillati; phylum Bacillota; class Bacilli; order Caryophanales; family Staphylococcaceae; genus Nosocomiicoccus; species Nosocomiicoccus sp. HMSC067E10. Next base: position 81,244 of record NZ_KV802769.1, read on the forward strand.
TGTCGGAAATGACAGTTACTTTTACAATTTCTCTTTTGGCATAAAGATCCTTAAAAAGATATTTCCAATTAATAATGAATGAATATATCATATGGAGAGCTAGTCCAGAATCATTTCTTTTAAAAGTATCTATGATAAGCGTTTCAAACTCTGATTCTAAATATTGGTATATTTGAGGGAACTCTGCTTTAAAAAGTGTTAGTGTACTATGATATTTGTTGTATAAAATATGTTCGCTATAATTTTTGACATTACTAAATATTAAAGAATTATACAGCTTTAAGATAATATGTTCATAATCGTGAATTGTTAAGTCGAATTCATTAGAGAACCTATTAACTAAACGAACTATATTTGAATAATTATATTCTACATCGTCTTTTATAAGACGTTGGTTTTTAAGTTCTGAGTATGAAGAATAATATGGATTAACTAAATAAGGAGTAAGTATATCTAATAATTCATCAACATTCAAAAATAACTCAGATTCATTTGTGATAGATTTTAAATGATGTGTTAATTCGTCAATTTCATTTTGCGGAATACAATAAAATTTCTTAATATCATTACTAATAAAAAACCCTTGTTTAACTCGAGTGTAATTTATTGCAAAGAGTATAGTTAAAAACTGTTCTCTAGATAAATCAACATCTAAATTAAAAAGTGAAGATGCTGTTTTAATAAATAACTTTAGAGTATTTTTAGGAATTTTTATAAAGCTCCAGGTCTCATTAAGATCTTGTTCACTAAAAAAAACAATAAAAAACCGTCTAATATCTATTTCTTTTCCTACAAAAGAATGAGGGCTACTAGAAATTTTTATATTGAAATCTAACAGAAGAGTGTCGTTTAAGTCTTGAATTTTCCTTTTCAATGTTGAAGTACTTACATAAAGAGCTTTTGAAAGAACTTCTGAAGTAATTTGACCATTTAAAAAAATCGTTTTAAGAATATGAGCACTCAAACTTTGCTTAAAAATATCTCTGTAAAATGTAATCATATTAGCGTGTAAATCGAATTTTATATTAATGGTATTCTGTGAGTAAATTAATTTTATATAAGGGTATTTTTCTTCAATGCTTTTAAGTGTGTTATTTGAAGTAATCAAAGAGCAATTTAGCACTTCTGAAATTTCTTGAATACTTACTGACTGTGAATCGTTTAAACAGTTCAAAAATTCAACAGCCTTTAATTCACGAAGTAATAAAGAAGACAAAGAACGTTTCATGTAAATCTCCTCTCTTATTTAATAATATTATAGTAAATTTTACTTGATTGTCATAGGAAGTACAAATAAAGTTTAGGTTAAATCATTTTTTTAATACTTTAAGAAAAAAATGACCACTAGTAAGTGTTTAATTTAATCATAAAAATGGTAATATGATTTTGAGCAAGTTACTTAAAATGAGTTAATACATCATCGTCGCTAAATCTATTAGAGAGGAGCAATTAGACTGAAGAATAAAAAATAGACTATATAAAAGCACAGTTAAACATGTCAAATGTCAAGGTGCAAAAATCAACAAAGGTACTATTAGTGGTAGAGTTACTGTAAAAAAGTCTACTCACTTAAAGATCTATATTATTCAATAGTTATATCGTAATAACTAGGAAAGAAGGGCTTTCAAAATGAAAAAATTAGATTTTCTACCAAACAAATTAAATAAGTATTCAATTCGTAAATTCACAGTAGGTACTGCGTCTATCCTTATCGGATCATTAATCTTTTTAGGTAATGATGCTTCTGCTGCTGAAGCAAATGATAATTCATCAAATGAATCACTTAATGCAAATACAGAAACTAGTGCTGATGAAGTAAATAATGATGTTTCAAGTGAAGTAAGTGATGAAAAAAATGAAATCAACAAAGACGAACAAACAGCTGAATCACTTGGTGCAAATACAGAAACTAGTGTTGATGAAGAAAATTATGATATTTCAAGTGAAGTAAGTGATGAAAAAAATGAAATCAACAAAGACGAACAAACAGCTGAATCACTTAATGCAAATACAGAAACTAGCGTTGATGAAGTAAATAATGATAGTCAAACTACTGATAATTCTTTAGAAGAAAACTCAACTGAAGAATTAGAAAAAGTCACAAATGAAGAAAACGGTTTAGAGGAAACTGAGACAGAAGACATTGAAAAACAACAAGAAACTGTAGTACAAAAAGCCAATGAACTATCTGAAAATAAAAATATCGAAACAATTTCTAATTTATCACCGACAGGTAATAATGTTTCTAATGCAGTTAACGTTAAAAACTTGTCATTAAAAAATAACGAAGATAGTAATAAGATTGATCCGAACAAGTCAGGTGGATTAAATTTGAGCTTTGATATTGATGTGACAGATAAAGGTATCCGCAAAGATGACTTTTTTGAAATCCAGCTATCAGAAAACTTGAATTTTTATGGTGATGCTCCGTCAGTTAATGTGCCGGCATTTAAAAATTCTGCAGGTGGAATTTTAGCAGAAGGTACTTATGATAAAGAAAATCATAAATTTACTTATGTATTCACTGATTTTGTAGAGAGCAGCGTTAATATTAAAGGAAGAGCGAATTATTCATTATGGGTGGATCGTAAAAATGTTCCGAGTCCAGGTAGAGAAACATTCTCTGTCGATGTTGCAGGTGATTCTACTTCAACAACTTTAGATGTTGTATTTACAAATTCACATCATAATGTAGATTCATTTTTAACAGAAGTTGATCCATATAGTACTAAATTTGAACAAACAGTGTATGTGAATCCTCACCACCAACAACTATATGGTACTAAATTAACAATTAAAGCAGATTGGTTTGGTGAAAACAGTTCTTCAGTAGCAACGATTAATTCTGAAAATACAACATTTGTAGGGTATAGAGTACCTAAAAATAGTCAACCAGGATTCCCTTCTAGTTTTGGTTTGGATAAATCCAAATATGAACAAGTTACATTAACACCGTTCTTTGGTGTAGATGATAACGGTGTTGAATATGTTACGTTTGATTTTGGAGATTATACATCAGACGGTACAGGTTTTATTGTCGTTATGGAAAGCAAAACCACTGGTAAAGATGGAAAATTAAGAGTTGGTGCAAAGATTGAATGGGGGGACGGCTATTATAATTATTGGGACAATGAAAATATTGTAAAAAAATCTGATGGAGAACTTGATGGTGAGGTTGTAGGAACGTTCCAAGAACACCATAACTATTATGATGTAGA
>NZ_KV802770.1:0-213 GCF_001810835.1 Nosocomiicoccus sp. HMSC067E10
TTTGTTAATTATCTTGATATATCTAACAAATTCAGAGTTTTTTTGTAAATAACCGAGGAACGATAGTGTTTTTTATCCCTAAAAGATGAAAAACTCACATTCTCCCGATTTTATTTAACAAAAATATTGCGTTTTTGTGAGATATCTGGATATATTTAACAAATTTCCGTCAGGTGGCGTGGTTTTTGTTAAATATATTTTTTTATCTAACAA
>NZ_KV802771.1:0-88472 GCF_001810835.1 Nosocomiicoccus sp. HMSC067E10
AATTAACAAAAAAATGGTGAAAGTGTTAAATAAATCGGGATAATTAACAAAAGCTCGGAATTCAGGGTCGTTTTTGTTAGATATATAATTATAATTAACAAAAAACGGGTCGACAACTCGAAATTTGTTAAATAAATCCGGATATCTAACAAAATCACGAAATTATTGTTAAATAAAATTTTGAGAAGTGGTTTTATTACTGATTTGGGATAAAAAGACCCAAAATGCCTGCCGGAAATCCGATCTAAACTAGGTTTTTCATCTTAATTAACAAAAAAATGGTGAAAGTGTTAAATATATGCGGATAATTAACAAAAACTCGGCATTTAGGGTCATTTTTGTTAGATAAAAAAATATAATTAACAAAAACCGGGTCGACGACTCGATATTTGTTAAATAAATCGAGATATATAACAAAATCACGAAATTATTGTTAGATAAAATCTTAAGAAGAAGTCTTATTACTGTTTTAGGATAAAAAAACACAAACCACGCCGCAAAAAAACGCTCACCGAAGTGAGCGTCTCGTCCCACACGACACAGTCTTATTCAACACCATTTTTTTCAAACCATTTTGTGATTGGTTTTAATTGGACGTAACCGTCTTGAATGACTTCGTCGTTGATTGTGACGAGTGGATAAAATAACTCATCGTTGTTGATTTGTTCTATTAACTCTTCGTCGTAATCTGAAAAGTTTTCGTCGCGGTCGATGTCGATGTAGTTTACACGAATGTCCGCGTCTGGATATTTTTTACTGAATAATGCTTCTAACCACTGATACGTATCTTTTGAACTCGGTGCGTTTACACAGCTCGCGCAAATGACGTCTCTTCCGTAGACATTTACTGAATAGCTCATATACGAATCCTCCTATATACCGATAGATTTTTATCGTTTAATCTATTATAATATATTTACAGAGTGATTTCTCTATAAACGTTTTTGGAGTGATATATATGGCAACAACAAAAGACACTATGTATGAACAAGTTGATGCGGTTTTAGATAAATTACGTCCGTTCTTATTAAGAGATGGCGGAGACGTTGAACTCGTTGACGTTGAAGATGGCGTCGTTATGTTACGTTTACTCGGTGCATGTGGTACATGCCCAAGTTCAACGATTACACTTAAAGCGGGTATCGAACGCGCATTACTAGAAGAAGTACCTGGTTTCGTTGAAATTGAACAAGTATTCTAAAACTAGAGAGTCAATTCTCTAGTTTTTATTTTTATGGTGATCATATGAAACTCGTAGAATTTTGCCGATCAAACATTGAAAAAACGTCTAAACACACCTACGAACACTTAATGGATAAAGACGATGTGGACGTTATGGATTACGAATGCACGAATGATTGTGGTGTATGTAGTCGGACTGCGTTTTGTATCGTAGAAGGAAAACGCGTTGCGGCAAAGACAGATGAACAACTACTCGTTCGTGTATTAGAACAATTAAAAAAAGATGACGAGCCAGATATTTTTGATTATATCAAAGATTCATTATAATAAAGATAAGTGAATCAGAGAGGTGACAAAAATGAGTCGAGTGACATTAACAAAAGCTGCTGCAGATAAAGTAAGAACGATGTTAGAAGATAATAACATGCAAGACGGCTATTTACGTTTTAAAGTTGAGGGTGGCGGTTGTACGGGTCTAACGTATGGTATGGCTGCTGAAGAAGAACCTACTGAGCGTGATTTAGTATTTACACATCACGGAGTGAGCGTGTTAGTGGATAAGTTTGATATCGGTGTCGTCGATGGTACGACAATCGATTTTAAAGAGTCGTTACTCGGTGGTGGATTCACGATTGATAACCCTCTAGCGAGCGTTGCATGTGGATGCGGAGCATCATTTAGAACAAAAACAAATAAAGGCACTCCAGAACAATGTTAAATTGTTAGGGAATGCTTGAAATATATGCTTGGAAACGCTAATATTATGTTATATATATTAGCGTTTTTATATTATAAAAATTTAGGAGATGTAGTGATGAGTTTCGAAAGAAAGAAAATTGTAATCCTCGGTGGAGGATACGCGGGTCTTAGCGCATTAGTTGGTCTTCAAAAAGAATTAGGTTTATCTGAAGCAGATATTACTTTAATCAATAAAAATGAGTACCACTACGAAGCAACATGGTTACATGAAACAGCTGCAGGAACAATTAACTGGGAAGACGGAGTTTACCCAATTAATAAAGTTGTAGACAACATGAAAACAAACTTCGTTGTTGCTGAAGTAACAAAAATCGATAAAGACAGCCAAGTAGTTGAAACGACAAAAGGAAATGTCGAGTATGACATTTTAATCGTTGCATTAGGTTTCGAATCAGAAACATTCGGAATTGAAGGAATGGCTGAACATGCTGAATCAATTACGAGCCCACAAACTGCACTTAAAGCACGTGCATTAGTTGAAAAGAACTTCAACAACTACTTAGAGTCTAAAGATAAAAATAACTTAGCAATCGTAGTTGGTGGTGCAGGATTCACAGGTATTGAGTACCTCGGTGAATTAGTAGATTCACTTCCAATCTTATGTGACAACTTAGGTATTAACTACGACGACGTAAGCATTACGTGTGTAGAAGCAATGCCTTCAATGTTACCGATGTTCAGTGAAGATCTCAGCGGTTACGCTAAAAAGTACTTAGAAAGTAAAGGCGTTAAGTTCTTACTCGGAACACCAATCGTTGCTGCAAACGAAGAAGGATTCGTCGTTAAAATTAACGATAAAGAAGAAACAGTTAAAGCAAACAACAGAATCTGGACTGCAGGGGTTCGTGGTAACAAGTTAATGGAAGAAAACTTCGACGGCGTTATGCGCGGTAGAATCATCGTTAAAGATGACTTAACAATCGAAGGATACGACAACGTATACGCAATCGGTGACGTTTCAGCGGTTATGAACGGAACAGGCGAAAACGCACGTCCATATCCAACGACAGCACAAATTGCGATGCAACTTGGTGAACACACTGCAAAAATTATCGCTGCAAAATTACGTGGTAAAAAAGTTGAACCATTCGTATATGACGACAAAGGAACAGTTTGTTCACTAGGTGCTAAAAACGGTATCGGTGTCGTTTATGGTAAAGAAATTAAAGGTAAATCAGCTGCATTTATGAAGAAAGTAATCGATACACGTGCAGTCGCTAAAATTGGTGGACCAGTACTAGGATTCACAAAAGGTAAATTCTTGTAAGAAAATTTTAAGCATGAGTATTGATCATACTCATGCTTTTTTAATAGAGGTGTCACGGTGAATATCGTTCAAGTATTTATATCTATCATTTTATATTTTGTACTCTTTTACGGTATTAGTTTTATATTAAATATGATTTTAAAAATGACGTGGATTATGGCTGTTGTTTATCCTGTTATCGTTGTTTTAATCATCGACAGAATTGATACGGTAGAGTACATAAAATCGCCAAACACTGCATTTAAAGAAGCGTGGAGTAATATTATTAACGTCCAAATTTTTGACGTGATTATATTATTAAGTGGTTTTATCGGCATTATATTAGCCGGATTAACAATACGCTACTTACGTAAGCTTGGCTATCAAATGTTCTAGGAGTGAGTATATGAAGTACAATTTTGAAAGTAATTTAAACGACAACAACAAAGCAATCGTCATCGGTGTAAAAGAAGACTTTGAAAACGACTCAAACTTCGAAGAACTCGATGCATTATTTAATGGGAACTTTAAATCATACATCGATGCTGGAGTCATCCAGTCAAAATTCAAAAAAATCGAATCATCGAGTGTAGTGTTACAAACAAACGTAAAAAAAGTATATACAGTCGGTCTCGGTAAATCAGAAGACTTAACACAATTAAAGCTTCAAGAAGCGTTCGGCACAGTATTACAAGCACTTAAAAAAGATAAAGTAACAGATGCGTATCTATACGTTGACTCATTTAGTTCAGACGACGATTTTTTATACGACGTCGGCTTAATGGGTGAAATTAGTGTATACGAGCCGTTTAATTATAAAAAGGATTTTAAGCGTTACGAGCTAACGTTATCTTTTAATAAAGAGGTAAACGAAGATAAACTTAAAGAAGGTCAACAAGCTGGAGAGGCGATGAACTTCAGTCGTAACTTAAGTGAAATGCCTCCAAACGTACTGTATCCAGAATCACTTGTCGAGTTAATTGAAAAAGAATTTTCTGGAAAAGACAACGTTACAATTTCAGTAAAAGACGACAAAACACTTAAAGAAGAAGGCTATGGTCTCCTTCATTCAGTCGGTGACGGTTCTGAGAGAAAACCAAGACTCGTTACGATTGAGTATAAAAATAGTGATAAAGCGCCTGTTGCACTTGTCGGTAAAGGAATCACTTACGATTCAGGTGGTTATTCATTAAAACCACGTACAGGCATGGTGTCGATGAAATACGATATGAGTGGAGCAGCAAACGTACTTGGTATGATGAAGACACTCGTCGATCAAAAACGTGCAGTAAATGTTGTAGCAGTACTTGCGCTCGCTGAAAATATGGTAAAAGGCAATGCAAACCGTCCAGATGACGTCGTCATCGCTAAAAACGGGTTAAGCGTTGAAATTACAAATACAGATGCAGAAGGACGTCTCGTTCTTGGGGATGCTGTTACTGAAGCAATTACACATAAACCAGTCGTAATTATGGACTTTGCGACACTCACTGGAGCTGTAATCGGAGCACTTGGAGAGTCACGTACAGGTTTATTTACAAATCAAAGTAGACAATACTTAGAAGACGTTTTAAAATCATCAGAAAAAGTCGGTGAAAAGTTATGGCACTTACCGATGGATGAATCCGATGAAGCGGCAGTAAAAGATACACAAGTTGCAGATATTTTAAACAGTAACTTACGTCCATACGGTGGAGCTTCGTTTGCAGCGGCATTTATTAATCAGTTTACTGAAGATTATCCGTGGTTACACTTTGATATCGCTGGTACATCGCAGTTTGCAAAACAAAATGCATATGGTCCAAAAGCTGCGAGTGGTGTGATGATCCGTACAGTCGTTGACTACATTTTAGACGGTTCTATGTATGACTAATTTACTAGAAGCATTTAACATCGAAATCATTGAGTTAAATAAGAAACGTGCGGTCATTGAAGTCGATATTACTGAAGCAATGCACCAACCATTTGGTATCGTACACGGTGGTATGAATGCTGTCTTAATCGAAACAGCAGCGTCACTTGGTGGTACTGAAAACGTTGAAGAAGGATATGCAGCTGGCGTTGAAATCAACGTCAACCATATTCGACCTGTATCATCAGGTAAACTGACAACAACAGCAGTACCAGTTCATATCGGTAGAACAACACAAGTTTGGACAGCAGAAATTACAAACGATGAAGGAAAAATCACAGCAGTTGGACGAATGACTTTGACGAATATGAAGTAAACTTATACCTCTCTAAATCAAAAATAGGTTTAGGGAGGTATTTTGTAAGGTGAAATTAATTAATAATAATTATCTTCATGGTATAATATTAAAACAACATTTTTATATAAATAGAACATGAGGTGATTTGTATGAAAGTTTTAAGCGAACTCAAAATTAATAATAAAGTTATTAATGTAGAAATCCCAGAGAATGTTTTAAAAGCCTTAGATGTTAATGTAAATGATACAATTCAATTCATTGAAGATAACGATAAAATATCATTAGAAGTTAAGAAAAACAATTTAGATTTAAACTTGATAAATGAAATTTTAACTGAAGATGATGAAATTTTTAAAGAATTGGTAGATCGATGAGATATTTAACAGAAATGATATAAACCCAAAATTCAATCCACAAAAATACGCCCATTCTAGCCTTCTAGAATGGGCGTTTTGTTATTCATCAAGTTCTTGCTCTTTTTTACGTTGTTCAATTTTTAATTTATCTTCTTCTGTGAGTTCTTCGTATCCAAGTTCGTCACGTCGTAATTCGTTTAAGATTGTTAGTTTATACGGCTCTACATCTGAGTGGAAGGCACTTCTTGCAAGCATATGTGCACCTGTTGGTGCAATGATGTAAATGAATACAAGTGCGAGTAGCAATGTGATTTCAAATCGCTCTTCAAAATACCAAAAGTATAAGAAAACAGCGAGTAGAACGAGTGATACACCGAGTGTTGAACTTTTACTTGCTGCGTGGAGTCGTGAGTACATGTCCGGAAGTCTCACGATACCGATTCCTGCAACGATTGAAAAGAATACCCCACTTAATACGAGTATCGTTACGATACTAGTCATCAGGATCTCTATCATGATCGATCACCCATCCTTTCTCTAAAAACTTCGCCATTGCGATTGTACCGACAGCACCGAGCATACCGATAATCATAATTACAACGATTAAGTACGGAGTGTCAAGTAGGACTGAGAAAATCCCGATTGTTCCCATTAACATAACTCCAAACGCATCTAACGCTACGATTTTATCGTGTAACGTCGGTCCTTTAATAATTCTATACGATGCGATAACGAGCGCGACTGCCATTCCAATAATTGCGATAATGAATATGACTTGTAAAAATGAAATCATGGACGACCCACCTCTTTAATGAGACGTTCAAATGAGTTTTTAATAGCCTCGATTTCTTTATCGGCATCGACTAAGTTTACCCCGTGGATATATAGCGTCTTAAAGTCATCACTAATTGCAACGACGACTGTACCTGGTGTTAACGTGATAAGAGAAGATAGAAGTACGACTTCCCAATCCTTTTGTAAATCACACGGATACGCATAGAATCCAGGGTATACGTTCATTTTTGGTTGAAGGACGATTTTTACAACTTCGATGTTTGCAACGAGTAACTCATAAACGAATACGAAGAATAACTTAACAATTCTCCATACGCGGATGAGGTAAAACGTACCTGGTAAGAAGTTACGTAATATGGATACGGCAATTAGCCCCATTAAATACCCCATCACGAGAGTGCTCACTGTAAAACTGTTGTTCATAAACGCCCAAAGGAATGCGAGTAAGAAATTGAGTAATACTTGTATTGCCATTTACTCCACCCCCATAATATATTCTGAGTAAACAAACGGATCTGCGAGTGCTTGTGCAGCCATTTCAAAGTATGGATATAAGAAATCTGCACTTAAACCGAATACGATGGATACGATAACGAGTCCAACCGCACTAAAGAGCAGTTTATCAGTCTTCATTGGTTTTAACTCTTCTTCTACAGCGTGTTCACCGAAGAACACGTGTATAAATACTCTCATAATACTGTATAGAATCACTAAACTAGAGAATAAAATAATGACGCCTGAAATATAGTGTTCATTTATAAATAATGATTTCACGATATACACTTTACCGAAAAATCCAGGGAATGGTGGAACTCCTGCAAGTGATAATCCTGCTAAGAAGAATGTCCAACCAACGACTGGGTGAACTGACATTAAGCCGTGTATATCTTTTGCGTTATGTTTACCAGTTCTATAAATGATAAAACCAACGAGTAAGAATAACGCTGTTTTAATAATCATGTCATGAATGAGGTAGTAAATACTACCGATCATACCATCTAAATCGAGCATTGCGACAGCTGAGATAATAAACCCAATCGCAATCATAATGTTATAGATGATGACCATCTTCATGTCGTACGTTGAAATCGCACCAATACATCCGATAATAATCGTTAAGATCGATAAGACGAGTAAAACAGTACTAATATAGCTATAGTCTAAATTGAAAAATAGACTGTACGTACGCATCAGTGCGTACACACCGACTTTTGTCAGTAATGCACCGAACGCTGCAAGTATTGGGATTGGTGGTGCGTTATATGAATCTGGTAACCAGAAGTAGAGCGGGAATACCGCTGCTTTAGTTAAGAATACAAACATAATAACGACACCGATTAACGTAATGACCGTTAAATTACCGTCATAATTAGATAGCTTCACGTGGATATCTGCCATGTTTAAACTACCAACAACAGAATATAAAAATCCAATTCCAAGTACTAAAAAGTTCGATGAAATAATATTAACGACTAAATATTTAAAGCCTTCTCGTAACTGAATCGTACTACTACCAATTGTAAGTAATACATATGACGCGATTAAAAACACTTCGAAGAATACAAACATGTTGAAAATATCTCCAGTAGTAAACGCGCCGTTTACACCCATGATCATAAATAACATCATTGGATAATAGAAATAACGTTCGTTATTAACGCCAATCGATTGGAACGAATAGACTGTAACGAAAAACAGTATGATCGATGTCGTTAATACGAGTAAAGCACTTAACATATCGTAAACGACTGTAATTCCAAATGGTGCAGGCCAGTTACCAATATTTGTAACTAACACACCATCTGTATATATACGCTGTACAATAACTATTGAAAAAATTACCATTAAGATACTTGCGAGTGTTGTGATTGCTCGGTGTAACACAGGGTTTCTACCGACGAGTAACATAATCACCGCAGCAAGACCTGGAATGACTAATGGCAATATAAGTAATAAGTTAATAACCATCGTCTCTTCCTTTCATGTCTTCAGTATCATCTGTACCGAGTACTTTATAGTTGTTTAACGCAAGCACTAGACTATAAGCAGTCAGTGCAAACGATATAACGATTGCTGTAAGAATCATCGCTTGTGGTAACGGATCGGTATACACTTCGACACGTTCATCTAGAATAGGAACGTTTCCGCGCTTTAACTGTCCCATCGTGAGTAACATAAGGTGAACACCGTGGGATAATACCGAAATACCGATAATAATTCTTAACACACCTTTAGAGAGGATTAAGTACGTCGCACATCCGATGAGTACACCTGAAAGAATAATCATTACAAATTCCATTAATCCTTCACCCCTCCAACTGCGATTAAAATGAGTATAGTTGCCCCGAATACGACTAAAAAGACACCGAGGTCAAAGAACACTGCAGAGTGGATATGCACGTCACCTAATAATGGAATGTAAACATCTGTTAAAGCATGTGTAAAGAACGGATTACCGAACATCATTAATAAGAACGGGACTCCAATAGCGAACAGTAACCCGAGTGATATTAATAATTTTAACGGAATCGGTAGCATCTTCTTTAACGTCTTTACATCATAAGCAATCAGTAAGAGTAGCACTGCTGAACTCATGAGTAATCCACCGACGAATCCTCCACCTGGCGTATAGTGCCCTGCAAAGAATAAGTTCAAACTAAACATCGTGATGATGAAAAACGCAACTTTAGAGATGTACTGTAAATGCACATCGTTCATTTGTCGATGGAGTGCCTTATAGCCGGCTCTTTTAAGTGTGCTCTTCATTTTCATCATCCTTTCTTAGGCTTGTCATTCTCATTAAAATGTAAATACCGATTCCGGCGATTGCGAATACCACTGTTTCAAACACAGTATCGTAACCACGGAAGTCAACGAGAATAACGTTTACCATATTTTTACCTGCAGCTAAGTCATATACGTGTTCGATATGATATTCAGAAATCGATTCGAATATACGATGACTGTATGCAGATAATCCAATTAAAATCGAAACTGCTCCGACCATTACTGCAACGATGAAGTTCGTTAATTTAAACTGACGTGTTTCTGGTAACTTACTCACTTTAGGTAAGTGATAGAAACATACTAAGAATAGAGTCGTCGTTACAGTTTCAATCGCGAGTTGAGTTAATGCTAAGTCCGGCGCTCTAAAGAATACGAAGAATAACGCCATACTAAATCCAACTGCACCGAGCATAATAATACTGACCATACGAGATTTTGTAATCATAATAATTCCGAGTGAAACTAATATAACAACAATTAGAATCACTTCTTGAATTCCTATAGGTGCAAGATCTGTAAGACTTAAATTTAAACCAGTTCTAAACATCGTAACGATACTAAAAATTGTTAAGAAGCCGAATATATACAGTAGGTATGTTCTTAAAAATCCTGTAGATAATGTATTCGTTACTTTGTTAGAGTATTTTGTACTGTTTACGAGTGACTGGTCATAGAAGTTATTTAACGTAAAACGCTCCTTAATATAATCGTAAATAAACATCCAGCTTTCTCTAAAGTAGTAGAGTAGTGCTCCGACTAAGACGATTAAAATCGTAGAGAGTAAAGCAGGTGTTACACCGTGCCAAAAACTAATCGATACGTCGACAAAGTTTTGACGATCTAAAATTGCACTGGCCGCTGGACTAATAATCGTATTCGATAAAATGTTCGGGAATAAGCCGATAATGACGACGAGTGAAGCTAAAATAACTGGTGAAATTAACATCAGCATCGGTGCTTCAGAAGGTTCTTTTGGAGTATCAAATGATTCTCCAGTAAATACCCCAAATATTAATTTCATCGAATAGACGAAAGTAAATATACTTCCGAGAATCGCAAGTAATGGGAATAAAACACTAATCGTACTTAATATAGTGATGTTCGACTGAGAAATTTCAAACATCGCTTCTAAGAACATTTCTTTAGATAAAAATCCATTAAATGGCGGAAGTCCTGCCATAGAAAATGCAGTAATTAACGTAATTGTAAAACTGATTGGCATAATCGTCATTAACGCACCGAGTCGTTTAATGCTACGCGTACCTGTTTGGTGATCGACAATCCCTGTCACCATGAATAGCGCACCTTTAAACGTCGCGTGGTTAATAATATGAAATACTGCAGCAATGACTGCGACTGTAAATATTTCTTCATTAAAACCAGCAGTGACAGCTAAAGCTCCAAGCCCGAGTAATGACATAATTAAACCGAGTTGAGACACGGTAGAAAATGCGAGTACTGCTTTCATATCATCTTTAACGACTGCGTTAAATGATGCCCATGCGAGTGTAATGAGTCCGATAATTAAAATCGTATTGACCCACGTTAAGCTCCACATAAACACTGGTGTAAAGCGCGCAACTAAATATAGCCCTGCTTTAACCATCGTTGCAGAGTGTAAATAAGCACTGACTGGAGTTGGTGCTTCCATTGCATCAGGTAACCAAATATAAAACGGAAACTGAGCTGATTTTGTAAATGCACCGAGTAAAATTAACACGAGTGCAATGACTCCAACACCATTTGATGCGATCACATCTGATGAAGCAATCATTTCTCGAATGCTAAATGTTTCCGTAATAATGCTAAGTAAAATGAAACCACCGAGCATCATAAAACCACCGAACATCGTAATTAACATCGATTTTTGAGCGCCGTAAGTTGAACGTTCTTTTGTCGTCCAAAACGCGATGAGTAAGAAACTCGAGATCGACGTCAACTCCCAAAACATATATAACATTAAAACGTTATCAATTGTCACAACACCGAGCATCGCTGCCATGAACATTAAGAGGTAGACGTAAAAGTTACCGAGTTTTTCATCTTTTGAAAGATATCCAATCGAATATAGAACGACTAACGTTCCAATTCCAGATATCAAAATGGCAAAAAGTAATCCAAGGCCATCTATGTATACATCGAAGTTCATGCCGATTTTTGGCATAAAGTTTAACGTGTAGTAGATTTTTGACCCACTTTTTACAGTTGGTATTAACGTAAATAAATAAGACACGATAACGAATGGTACTGGTAGTACAAACCATCCGAGATGGATGTCTTTTTGATATTTATACACTACCGGTATAATAACAGCTGCTATTAATGGTAGTAATATTAAAAAATGTAATAACGTCACACCATAACCTCCTTCTCACAATTATATGACTTTATTATACATGAATTAATATCGGTTTTAAATGAACACGATATGTTCTATAATGACTGTTGGAACAAAATGAAGTTTAATCATACAACAATTTAAGTAATGTTGAAATATTGGAGGAAAGATCAATGGCATTTTCACAAATGGACAAAACAGTATTAGAAAACGAACAAAGTGTCGTTATTAAAACAAATAAAGGTGACATTACAGTACGACTATTTGCAGATAAAGCACCGAAAACTGTAGAAAACTTCGTCACACATGCTAAAAACGGCTATTACGATGGTCAAATTTTCCACAGAATTATTAAAGATTTCATGATTCAAGGTGGAGACCCTACAGGTACTGGTATGGGTGGAGTAAGTATTTGGGATGAGGACTTCGAAGATGAGTTCCACGAAGAGTTATTTAACTTCCGTGGTGCGTTATCAATGGCAAACCGTGGACCAAACACGAACGGCTCACAGTTTTTCATCGTAGAAGCGATTCGTGTTCCGATGAACATGCTCGGTCAACTAGAAGGTGCTGGATATCCTGAAGAGGTAATTAAAACGTATGCTGACCTCGGTGGAACACCATGGTTAGATAACCGCCACACTGTTTTCGGTCAAGTGATCGAAGGAATGGACGTTGTCGATGATATCGCAAGTGTAACAACTGGTCCAATAGATAAACCAGTAGAGGACATCGTTATCGAAACGATTGAAGTTTTATAATTCAGTCGACAAATAATTGTCAGAATTTCATCGTAGGAAAATCCGCATAATTTGTTATACTAATAAGGTAAAGGTGTGTGAATGACTTATGATGGAATTTCTTTATTTCCCTGAAGATAAAACTGAATATATTCCTGGAATTATTACGCTCGTTGTTTGTATCGTATTAGCGTATGTAGCGTTCGTATTAATTCGAAAATATTCAAAAAAACAAGAACAACGTGCACAAGAGTTCGAACAAGAAGTTTTAAATAAAATAAATTCAGACGTGCATGACGATCATCATAAATAGATAGAATAAATGGAAGCCTCACTTAAAATATGCTATTATACAATAGTGTTATAGAAGTGGGGTTTTTTCGTGACAAAACACTACCGAGCAGGTCAATTTGTTAAAGTAAAAGTAACAAACGTTCGGCCATACGGTGCTTTTGTCAAAACGATGGATGGTGTAGAAGGACTTATCCATATTTCAGAAGTGATGGATAACTTCGTACAAAATATCCATCATTATCTTTCAAAAGGGCAGATTGTAAAGTGCAAAATTTTAGCAGTGAACGATAGGGATGGGAAATTAAATCTGACCTTAAAAGAGAATGAATACTTCAAGCAAAAGTGTAAGAAAAAGGCAGAAAAATCGATATTAGATACGATTGAACAAACCGAAAAATACGGTTTTGACTCCCTACGACAACGTATGCCTATTTGGATTAAAGAGGCAAAAGAACAAATGTATGACCGGTAAAAGACTTAGCAAGCGCTAAGTCTTTTATTTTTTTAGTTTACAAAAAACGAACTAATAATACATAGATTTGTAAGTTTATACAAAACTATCTAATAGCTTGAATACTCATATAGTAATGTGAGATTATAATAGAAGATAAACTATTTTTAGGAGGATACTTTTTTATGGATTACTCTATGAATCACTATAGACACGAACCATTCGTGGACTATACGAAAGAAGAAAACAAAGCATGGGTTAAAGAGGGAATTAAAGAAGCTCAAAAGATCTTCGGTCAAGAATTCCCATTAGTTATTAACGGTGAAAGAATTTTCACTGAAGATAAAAGTGAGGTATACAACCCAGCAAACAAATCAGAAATCATCGGATACGTTTCACAAGCGACACGTAAAGAAGCAGACCAAGCGATGGAAGTTGCAAAAGAAACATTTGAATCATGGAGAAAAACTTCATTCTCAATGCGTTCAGATATTCTTTTCAAAGCAGCACAAATCGTACGCGACAGAAAAGCAGAATTTACTGGTCACTTAGTGAAAGAAGCGGGTAAACCATGGAAAGAAGCGGACGGAGAAGTTGCTGAAGCAATCGACTTCTTAAACTACTATGGACGTCAAAACTTAGAATTAGCGAATGGTAAAACAGTACAATCACGTGCAAATGAATACAACCGTTTCGATTACATTCCTTTAGGTGTTGGATATGTTATCTCACCTTGGAACTTCTCATTTGCAATCATGGCAGGTACTGCAGCTGCAGCACTTGTTTCAGGTAACACAGTATTATTAAAACCTTCTTCAAACACGCCAGTTGTTGCGTACAAATTTGTTGAAGTTCTTGAAGAGGCTGGATTACCAAAAGGTGCAATCAACTTCATCCCAGGTTCATCAAGAGAAATTGGTGACTACTTAGTTGACCATAAAGATACTGCATTCGTATCATTCACTGGTTCACGTGACGTTGGTGTACGTATTTATGAACGTGCAGCAGTTGTTCACGAAGGACAAGTAAACTTAAAACGTGTAATCGCTGAGATGGGTGGTAAAGACACAATCGTTGTAGACAGCGGTGTAGATCTAGACGAAGCAGCAGATGCAATTGTAAACTCTGCATTCGGATTCTCTGGACAAAAATGTTCAGCATGTTCACGTGTAATTGCACTTGAAGACGTACATGATGAATTACTTGCAAAAGTAGTAGAAAAAACAAAAGAATTAACAGTTGGTGACCCATCTGAAGATATCTTCATGGGACCAGTTATTGACCAAGCGTCATTAGATAAAATCGAGAAGTACATCGAAATCGGTAAACAAGAAGGTAAACTTGAAATCGGTGGTAAAATCGAAAATGAAACAGGTCACTTCGTTTATCCAACAGTATTCTCTGGACTTAAACACGATGACCAAGTGATGAGAGAAGAAATCTTTGGACCAGTTGTCGGATTCGCAACAGCTAAAGACTTCACTGAAGCAATCAAATTTGCAAACAACACAGACTACGGTTTAACAGGTGCAGTATTCACTAACAACCGTGAACATTTAGAAGAAGCACGTCGTGACTTCCACGTTGGTAACTTATACTTCAACCGTGGTTGTACGGCAGCAATCGTTGGATATCAGCCATTTGGTGGATTCAAGATGTCAGGTACAGACTCTAAAGCAGGTGGACCAGACTACTTATTACTCCACATGCAAGGTAAAACAACTTCAGAAATGTTCTAATATAATTCATTTCTATAATAGGAGGTGTCAGTATGACACAATCAAAAGATATCATTCAACTTGCTGATAAAGTAGCGGCACCAACATATAAACCTCTGCCAATCGTCGTTGACGTGGCAGAAGGTGTATGGGTAAAAGACCCAGAAGGTAACAAGTATTTAGATATGCTTTCAGCATATTCAGCAGTAAACCAAGGTCACCGTCACCCTAAAATTATCGAAGCACTTAAAGAACAAGCAGATAAAGTAACACTTGGATCTCGTGCGTTCTATTCAAGCAACTTAGGTGAATGGTTAGATAAACTTAACGAAATTTCTGGAAAAGAAATGGGTATTCCTATGAACACTGGTGCTGAGGCAGTTGAATCTGCAATTAAAGCAGCACGTCGTTGGGGTAAAGAAGTGAAAGGTATCGAAGATGGTAAACAAGAAATCATCGGTATGAATGGTAACTTCCATGGCCGTACGTTAGGTGCGATTTCACTTTCAAGTGAAGAAGCATATAAAGACGGCTTCCACCCATTAGTACCAGGTTTCCCACTTGTACCTTATGGTGATATTGACGCATTAAAAGCGGCAATTAATGAAAATACAGTTGCTGTAATCTTAGAGCCGATTCAAGGTGAATCAGGTATTAACATCCCACGTGACGGCTTCTTAAAAGAAGTTCGTGAGTTATGTGATGAGAACAACGTTCTCATGATCGCTGACGAAATCCAATGTGGACTTGGCCGTAGTGGTAAATTATTCGCATGTGACTGGGAAGACGTTAAACCAGATATGTACATCTTAGGAAAAGCACTCGGTGGTGGAGTATTACCAGTATCAGTTGTGCTTGGAGACAAAGAAGTACTTGAGTTAATGACTCCTGGAACACACGGTTCAACATTCGGTGGTAACCCACTTGCAGCAGCAGTATCTATTGCAGCAATCGACGTTTTACTCGATGAAAAACTTGCAGAGCGCTCAAACGAACTCGGTGAGTACATGAAATCAGAACTTAAAACAATCGATAACCCAATCATAAAAGAGGTACGTGGACGCGGATTATTCATCGGTATGGAACTAACAGAAGATGCGAGACCATACTGTGAAGCGTTAAAAGAGCGTGGACTATTATGTAAAGAAACACATGACACAGTCATTCGTTTTGCACCACCTCTAATTATCGAAAAAGAAGATTTAGACTGGGCAATTGGCCAAATTAAAGAAGTACTTTCTAAATAAGATTAAAAACGAAAACTCTCATACATGTAAGTGTATGAGAGTTTTTTTTGTTGCCTCTCTAAGGCTTCATCATTTAAAAGGTGTTATAATATAACAAACGATAATCGGTAGGTGAAACGATGCAGAAATATATCGAATTGTTTACAACTAAAGAAGGGCTGGAGCAGATATTTGAAGCGTTCGATGGCTTAGGTATCTTCGTCGGCTTATTACTCGTCTTTATAGAATCGTTTTTACCGTTTTTACCACTGATCGTTATCGTCATATTAAATACGAACGCGTATGGCTTTTTTATTGGATTTTTGATGAGTTATTTAGGAAGTGTAATCGGGAGTTATTCAGTATTTCTAGTCGTTAGAAACTTCTTAAAAACACCCGCAACGCGCTATATTAATAAACATAAAACGTTAATTAAGATGCGAGAATTCATTGACAAAAGAGGGTTTACGTTTTTATTTATATTAATGTCATTACCATTTACTCCCTCATCTGTTGTCAACGTGATAGCTGGAGTATCTAACGTAAAAAAACGCGTCTATTTGTATATATTAATCGGTGCAAAATTTATAATGATACTATCGATTTCAATTGTCGGTCACGATGTAACGACATTTTTTACATCACCAACGAGACTTATATTATCAGTTGTATTTTTAGTTGTATTATATGTGATATCAAAATTATATGAACGTTATTTAAATAGAAAAATGAACAGTAATTAGGAGTGGCAGTATGTTAAAGGAAATTAGAGAATGGGTTGTGACGATTGTCGTCGCCCTCGTCGTCGTATTTTTAGTGAGACAATTTTTACTCACACAATTTGTCGTTGATGGTGCAAGCATGGCGCCAACATTTATAGATGGAGATAGAGTATTTGTAAGTAAAGTATCTTACAAGATGCATGACGTTGAACATGGAGACATTGTCGTATTTGATAATAAGGAAGGCGAAGCGTACATTAAACGCGTCATCGGTGTACCAGGAGACGACGTTAAAATGGTCGACAAAGAAGTGTATGTCAACGGTGAACGCATCGATGAAAGATACGTGTCGTACAAAGGAAATTCTTATCTAGATAACTTTGAGTTATCAGACCTCGGTGTCAATGGTGAAATTCCTGAGGGACAATATTTAGTGTTAGGAGATAACCGTCCAGTAAGTAAAGATTCAAGGCAATTTGGTCTCATAGAGGATGATCAAATTATCGGAAAAGTATTCTTAAGATTTTGGCCATTTTCTGAAATATCGAATGATTTCTCTAATTAATTAGGAGGTATACGATGATTAAAGTATGGACAGGTATAAGTGGTGCCGGTAAATCTAAAGAGATGTTTAGACAAATTAATGAGAAAACGGATAATGATCCACTTGGACATCGAATTTATATCATAACACCAACGCAAAACACTTTAACGTATGAAGAAATATTAACGACAGATGAAGATAAAACGTACAAAGGAAGTTTAAGAACGACAGTCTTAAGCTTCTCTCGTTTTATTTGGCATGTTTTTAATGAAATTGGACATCGAGAAAAAAATCGTATTAGTGAAGTCGGACATATTATGCTTATACATAAAATCCTTGAGCAGTTTGAACCCGACACGTTAAAGTACTATAAAGATTCAAGGCAATATATAAAATTCTCGCAAAAGCTTTTAAAGACGATACAAGAGTTTATAAACTATGATATTAGTGCTGATGATATTGAGAGCTTAACATTTAAAGACAACAGAACGAAAGAGAAGTATGAAGACCTCGTAAAAGTGTATCGTACATGGATCGATACGATTGAAGACTATTCAATTGAAAATATTAACTTAATGCCACATTTTTTAGAAGTACTACAGACAATTGATGTGAATGAAGTTGAAAGTTTAAATCATGCGACGATTTATATCGATGGATTCCATAACTTTACAGAACTAGAACTTCAACTTATTAAGACGCTCACTCGATTTACTGATGACATTACACTTTTACTGATGCATAGCGGGGATAATTTAGAGCTCTTTAGAAAGACAGAAAACGTCATCGATAGTTTAAAAAGAGAGGAATTGTTTGGTGGCGATGGAGTTAAAGTCATCGAATTTTCTCATGAAAACTATCGTGCAAACAGTGAGG
The DNA here is from genome assembly GCF_001810835.1 of Nosocomiicoccus sp. HMSC067E10. NCBI lineage: Bacteria > Bacillati > Bacillota > Bacilli > Caryophanales > Staphylococcaceae > Nosocomiicoccus > Nosocomiicoccus sp. HMSC067E10. The sequence goes on from NZ_KV802771.1 coordinate 18,245, forward strand.
GGTTATATGAAGTTGAACGTTTTCTACGTAAAGGTACACCGATAAATAGTAATGACGGCGTTAAACTTATAAAAGCACCAAATATGAGAGTCGAAGTCGAAGAAGTGATGCGACAAATCGAGACGCTCGTACGTACAAAAAATGTTCGATATAAAGATATCGGTATTTTATATCGAGATAGTAGTTATATTGAAGTACTACGATATTACTTTGAGAAATTCGATATCGCATATTCAGTCGATCAAAAGTATAAAATGGTGCAGCATCCATTTATACAATTTATGATGAGTGTATTTAACGCCTATCGTCAAAATTTTAAGCGTGAATCGATCATTAACATTATGAAAAGTGGTTATTTAAATTATAAAAATGACGACGATGCATTATACTTTTTTGAAAACGTCATATTAGAATCTGGAATCGATTATAAATCCGGATTATTTAATGATGATTTATTTAGACGCTTTCTAGAAACACGAGACGACGGTAAAGAATTAAAACTCACTGAAGATGATGAACTAAAAATCAAAGCGATGCTCGACTATAAAAACAGAGTGCTCGGCGCATTAGAAAATTTTTACGCTAAATTGAACGACGGTGCAAAAGCGATTGATTACATCCGTACTATATATCGCTTTTTAGAAGAAAATGGTGTATTAGAGCGACTTGAACGACATATCGATGATATTGATAACAAAAATCGTCAAAACGAAACTGAGGATGCATACAATCACTTTATCGGTCTTCTAGATGACGCGAATATCGTATATGGAGAAGAAACGGTTGAGTTTAACATCTTTGTCGATAACTTAATGGAAGGTCTACTTGAAGCGGAATTTAACTTATTACCAGCAACGCTCGATGAAGTCACTGTTGGATTACTGGACCTTGCGAAAGTTGAAAATAAAAAATATATATTTATGATCGGTATGAACAACAACGTCATGCCAATGGATATGAGTCATAACGATATTATCACAGACGAAGAAAAAGAAGCGTTTGAATTGAACGACATTCAAATCTCTCCTAGAGATGAAGTACTTCGTCAAGATGAGCGCTTTGTATTTTATCATGGTGTGACGCGTCCAACGGATGGACTATTCATTAGCTATGCGGTGAGTAATTTAAAAAATGAACCGACAAAAATTAGCCCGTTTGTTGAGGAGTTAAAAAACGCTTCAAACATGCCGGTTATCAATCCGTCTTTATATGGTACTCGAGATGTGGAATATAATATCTCCAGCATCAATAGTATGCGTGATTTACTCCTTGAGCATTTAAGAAATATATTAAATACACCGAAACAATATAAAGATACATTGACAAAAGGTGTTAAGGATAAAGTGTTTTTAGAAGCACTTCAAGCGCTTAAAAATGACGTTAATCATAAAGACATATTTAATCAGTTAGTGAGACAGTTATCGTATAAAAACGAAAGTGAAAAAATCAATACATCAGTCGCGACAGAATTATACGGTGATGTTTTAAGTGGGTCTGTATCGAGGTTTCAAAGCTTTTATAACTGTCAGTTCCAACACTTTATGGACTATGGTTTAAAAATCGATAAGCGTGAAGAATTTAAACTTGAAGCGGTAGACCTCGGTAACTTATACCACTCAGTTATAGAAGATGTGTTGAAAAATCATTTTAACTATGAACTTCGTGAAAAAACACCATCTGATATTAACAAAGCGGTAACAGAGTCTGTGAATACTGCAGTTAAAAATATTTCTCACGGTATATTTGAACATACGGGATACTATAGAATATTAAAACTAAAAAGTATTGAGACAATCACAGATGTCGTGATTAACTTACAACGTTATTTAGAAGCATCGAATTTTAACATTCAATATTTAGAAGAAAAATTCGGTCACGAAAACGATTTGTTTGGTGCGTATCAACTCGAGACTGAAAAGAAAAACATAGTAAATCTACGAGGAGTTATCGACCGAATTGATACAAATGTACGTGAAGATGGTACTTATATCTCTTTAATCGATTATAAATCAAGTAAAACTAAAGATCTCGATTTAAAAGACGTATATCTCGGAACAGAACTTCAACAATTTATTTATATGAATATTATTGAGTCAAATGCTGATAAATTCGGAGAAAATGTACTGCCGTTAACGATGATGTTCTATCCAGTCGTAACTACAAAAACGAGTGCTAACAATCAAACGCAAAATAAATTATTGACTGCGAAAACACCTGAAAAGTATGAAGAGATATTAAAAGAACTAAAAGAAGATCAGTTAAAACCAAAAGGGTTAATAGTTGTTAATGAAAACGACGTGGATTATATAGAAGCATCTGTTCATGATAGTTTATCTCCACTGTTAAATGATGAAGACCCAACAAAATATTACGCAGGTTTTACATCAAAAGGTGTTATTCATAAAAGATCAGAATCACGATTTTTATCCATTGATATGTATGAACGTTTTAAGGACTATGCAGTTGAGAAAGTGAAACATGCGGTTGATGACATATACGACGGGAATGTTAAAATCAATCCGATTTTAGAAAATGGCGTGCTCTCTCCGTGTCGTTACTGTAAATTTAAATCTGCATGTAACATCGACTATATGATGAACCAACGTGATTTTATAGATAAAGATGCGCAAGAAGTAACTGAAGTAGTAGAGAAAATTAAGCGAGGAGGCGAGGCAGTTGAGTAAACAATTTACAAAAGATCAGCAACGTGCGATTGATACAAGAGGCAGCGACGTATTAGTTTCAGCAGCTGCAGGAAGTGGTAAAACAGCTGTCCTCGTCGAGCGTATTATTACGAATATACTAAACGATACTTATTCTATCGATGAAATCTTCGTATCTACTTTTACAAACGCGAGTGCGAAAGATATGAAATCAAAGCTCGAAGAAGCATTAATTGATCGCTTAAAAAACTCGACAAACGATAGCGAAAAGAAACGTTTAGAAAGTCAAATATTAAAAGTCAATGATGCACATATTAGTACGCTCCATAGTTTTTGTCAGTTTTTAATTCAAAATCATTACAATACGATCGGTATTTCTCCAGACATGCGCACGTTATCTAACGAAGAAACGACGACGTTAAAAAATGATGTATTAGATCAAATTCTTGAATCACATTATCAAGAAAACAATGAAAATTTCGTAATGCTTGAGGAGTTTTTATCTACAGATAAACAAAATGATTATTTAAAAAGAGCAGTATTAAAGTTGTATAGCGAGGCGATTGCGACAGAACATCCACTCTCGTTTTTAGAAGGGTTAATGGACGAGTGGTTAGATGTCGAAAAGTTAACGGAAATTTACGACCGCTATAAAGAGAAAAACTTAAAGATAATAGACGAAGCACTTGAAGCGGTAGACCAGCTGCTAGAAGGTTTGTTTTCAGTACATGTGGACTTAGATTATAACGATAAACAAATTAAAAAATTACAAGACCTCGCTGATGAGTTTAAAGCAATCCATTTAAAAGTTAGAAATAACACCGCATCTTCAACAGAAATTGATACTAAAATGATCACTAGGAATACTAAAGTATATAAGAGTATCGAAGATGAAGCGGATAAAAACTATATTAGTCAACTGATTGATCAAACGAGTGAAAAGCGAAAATCTGTTATAGGATTAAGCGTTATGACGTTAGATTCATTTTTAGAAGAAATGGCAAATATGAACGGTGTACGGAATACTTTTATACAGCTCGGAGTGGAATTAATTGAAGCGTATGGTAAACGTAAACGTGAATCGAACACGATGGACTTTAACGATTACGAACACTATGCGATTAATATTCTATCTTGTAACGATGGAGAGATTAGTAAACTGTATCAGAATAAGTTTAAAGAAGTGATGATTGATGAGTACCAAGATACAAACAGAGTACAAGAATCGATTATTATGCGTTTAAAATCTGGTGATGCGCATGACGGAAACTTATTTATGGTTGGAGACGTTAAACAATCGATTTACAGATTCCGTCAAGCAGAACCTAAACTCTTTTTAGAAAAGATGGATGCGTTCCAACAAGAAGATTCTGGTACGTTAATTACGCTAAATAAAAACTTCCGTTCGAATATCGGCGTGTTAGAAACGACGAACTTTATCTTTAAGCATCTCATGGACCGAGATGTCGGTGAAATCGACTATACGGATAACGAAGCGTTACACGTTGGTCTTGAGAAAAATAAAACGCCAGTACAAACGGAAATTGAAGGCATCGTATATTTAAAAGGTGCACTGTCTAAAGAAGAAGCAGAAATCAATTACGTCATCAAGAAAATTTTGGAGTTACGCGAACAAAACGTCGACTATAAAGATATCGTAATTTTAACGCCAGCACGACAAGCCATCGATACGTATCATAGTAAATTTAAAGAATATAACATACCGTTAGTATACGAAAATAATACGGGGTATTTTGACACGCTTGAAATACGCACGATGGTGAACTTTATTTCAGTGATTGATAACCCGCTTCAAGACGATCATTTAGTTGGTCTGTGTCGTATGCCTTTCTTTAACTTTACAAATACAGATATCGCTAAAATACGAGTTAACGATGAAAATAAAGGTGGATATTTCTATGAGTCTTTAAAAAATTATGATGTAGACGATGAAACAAAAGAAAAAATTGAGTTTCTTTTATCAGAATTACAGTTGTTACAAGAAGAAGCGAAATATCGTTCAGTCACATCACTATTAAAATATATGTACGACAGGTACGATATTATAGAATTCTTTGCGGGACTTCCGAGCGGCGATACACGTAAGGCAAATTTAAACGGATTAATGATTTACAGTATGGAATTTATGAAAAGAAACCACCATTCACTGTATGAGTTTATAAACTATATTCAGTACTTATCTGATCGTAATGTTGATTTTGGAGAGGAGCAAGTCGTGAGTGAGGAAGAAGATGTCGTTCGAGTGATGACGATTCACTCATCTAAAGGATTAGAATTTAAACACGTCTTTTTAGTGAATAATCAGCGCAGTTTAAGAAGTCGTGATTTAAATGATTCGATACTCGTTCACCCAATGTATGGTGTGTCGATGAAAACTTATGACGCGACACATAAACTTATACAGTCTAACTTACATTATGAATATATGAAAGATATGCTTCATAAAGAAGATATTTCAGAAAGACTTCGCTTATTATATGTTGCATTAACACGAGCAGAAGAATGTTTATATATCCCGTTATTAAAAGACGAACCGTTAGATAAGTTCGAATCGTATCAAGAAGAAAACGCATTGTTTTTAGACGTGTTTGAAATTAAAGACATTGACGTCGATTCAATAGAACCGAACGTACCACTACCAAAAGAATTCAGGTTAAACGCTAGTGATTACAGAACATTACTCACTCCAATTTTATTTGCAAATAAAGATAATCCATACTTTAAGACATCTATGTATTACGATAATGGAGAAGAGACTGCTGAAGTGACAGAACGTCTATCGCTTGATGACTTATTTGATTTAACGGATAGCGTGTATCCTTCACCAGAAATTATTGAACGACTCAATTATCAATATAAAGGTGGAGACGACTATTTAGAGAGTGTCAAAGACTCTGTCACTGAAATTAAACGCAGAAACGAAACAATCGATGAAACCGCAGAGTTAAGAACGGACATTTACAAAAAAGAAGTTCGACTTAGAAAGCCTGCATTTTTAGATGACACAAAAGATGCACCGATTTTCGGGACGATTATGCATGAAGTGATGGTACAAGTCGTTCATCGAATAGATTCAATCATTCAAAGTGACAATAAAGAAAGTTTAGTACGTGCAATCGTACATAACTACACACAAGATTTAGAATATGTGACTGAAGAAAACAGAGCACGCATGACGGAGTATGGATTACGATTTGTTGAAGATAAAACGATACAATCTATATTTAAAGAGTCTCTACAAAACTATACAGAATTACCATTTATAATGAGTCAAAAAACGATCGATATTAGCGATGTAAATGGTAAGATGGTACAAGGTATTGTAGACTGCTTAGTGAAACATGATGATCGTTATATTATTATTGACTACAAAACGGATCGAGTTACAAATGAATCAGAAGCAGATTTAATAGAACGATACAGTGTTCAAATGGATATATATAGACGTTCAATTGAACACGCACTAAACGCACAAGTAGATGTGTACTTATATTATTTCAATTATGGAGTGTTAAATGTCTATGACTGTCAAAAAGGATAATGCACTCATTGGTTTTACAATTATTTTTACAATGTTTGCCGTCGGAATTTATTATTTACTCCCGATTATTTACGTAAATCCTTACGAGTATTTATATGGTAGAGAGCTGAGATCATTTCAGCTCTACCATTTAATATTTAGTGGGGTAATGATACCACTTCTGTCTCTTGTGACGGGGTTAATCATTTCAAGACAAGAATATGATAAGGTAACCGTCTTAAAACGATTATCTCTAGTATTTTTAGTGTTACTTGGATGTAGTGTATTATTTAATGGTTTTATTATATTATTTGTCATCCCATTAAGTGGTATGGTCGTTTTATTCTTTAGAGAAAATTCATTAATAATTAGCTTAATCACAGCTGTTATATTATTAATTTTATATTTAGTCGTTTGGACAATTATACCAGCGTTAACGTCCGTTTCAACAAATGATATTATATACTCAAGCATCCAGCAACTGAATAATTATCTCGGAGTATACCGTGAAAAAGATATCATTTCGATGATTGAATTAAACGTATCTTCCATCCGTGCAATGGATTTCTTTAGTCTGTTTATGTTCGTCTCATTACCACTTACATTTATCGGTAGTATTTTAGGACGTATCGATATCGAGAAATACTTTAAAACAAAAGGGTTTATTTTAACGCTTGTTGTATTAACGAGTGCACTTTTTATAAAAATGATCGAAGTATTAAGTTTAGGCAGTAGAAGTGGAAAGCTGATTGGGGAAAATATTGGTGGTATGATGCTCGGATTTGCATTATTCTTAACGATAATATTACTCGTCGAACAAGCACCTAAATTCGCGACGCTACTGTTTGAAATTCCTGGGAAATACGTGTTGTTTTTATTTATCGTATTTAACTTTTTAATGAGCATCATTTTTTACGGAATCGGTTTTAATTATTACGGAGAAGTCACAGTGGCAACGCTCGTTTTAATTATATTTATAATACTCATCGTATTATATGCGCTCATGCACATATTAAATAAATTCAATATTACACTATTAGAAATTTTTAAAAATAAACGTTAGTTAATTTTAAAGATATTAAAGCGATGTTTTGTTATACTAATTAAAAGGGATAAAGGAGTCGTCTCATGAAATTTTTATCATTTACTTATAAAGGCAATCCGACTTACGGAGTGAAAGTGAAAAGAGAAGATAGTGCTTGGAGCTTACCAAAACTATTTGAACAATTTGGAGAAGAAAAAGAATATCCAAAAACTTTACTTGAAGGAATCACGACGTATAATACGTTAGATTTCCAAGAAATCGTACGTACTTTAGTTGAAAAAGCTGAAGCGGACGATAATAACCATTTATACAAAGCACCGTTTAACGAAATTGAATTTTTACCACCAGTTGCACCACCAAACAACCTGATTTGTTTCGGTCGTAACTATAAAAAACACGCAGATGAGTTAAATAATGAAGTATCACTGACTGTATTTACTAAAGCAAATTCAAGCTTAGTTGGTGATGAAGGTACAATCGACTCATTTAGTGACGTCACTGAAGAGTTAGATTATGAAGGTGAACTTGGTATTGTAATCGGTAAAGAAGCGCATAACGTTCAACCACACTTAGCCCTAGATTACGTGTACGGTTATACGATTGTAAACGACATCACAGCACGTGATTTACAAAAATCATTCAAACAATTTTTCTTAGGGAAAAGTTTAGCAGCACCAGTTGGTCCATATATCGTGACTAAAGATGAATTACCGAACTTAAATAACGTATCGATCGTTACAAAAGTGAACGATGAGATTCGTCAAGACGGTAATACGCGTGATATGATTCTGTCTGTTGAAGATATTATTGCAGAAGTTTCTAAGTACGTGAAACTGTTACCTGGAGATATTATCGCTACAGGAACTCCAGAAGGTGTAGCTGCAGGAATGGAGCACCCTGATTTCTTAGAGTCAGGCGATGCGGTTCGCGTATCAATTAATGGAATTGGTACATTAACAACTTATATTAAATAAAGGAGACACATGATGTTACATTTACACTTAACAGCAATTGCGCTCGCTTTTGTATTATTTCTAATTACGTATTTTTCATACAAAGGAAATCCTACATCTGAAAATCGTAGAGCGTTTATTTTACACATGACACTAAGACTGTTTTACATTATCGTACTATTTAGTGGTGTAATGATTTTCATTCAAAACTTAAGTATCATTGGTAACGTAAGCAACGGTCATATGATGTATGGTCTAAAAGCATTACTCGGACTTGGAGCGATTGCTCTAATGGAAATGACGCTCGTTCGTGAGAAAAAAGAAACGAACGTACAAATGCTTTTAATCATCGCGATTGTCGTAATTATCGTTACAGTTCTACTTGGTTCTTACTTACCACTAGGTGTTTTATAATATTAAAACTGCAGAGCAATCTGCAGTTTTTTTATGTAGAATCAGTGAACTTACTATTTTTCTATACATAAAAAATTAAAATCCAGTATAATTGAAAGTACATAATTGAAAGGTGGACGTAGATTGAAGAAGTTTTTATATGTCACGTTATTTATCTTAATGTTTTCATCTATACATATTAGTGATGTCTATGCAGAGTCTGACGATACGTCACGTGTATATACAATTGTAATCGATAGATTTTTAAATAAAAATGAAGATAATGATTCGTTTGATAACAAAAATAGTGATTATTATTTACCGTACGGTGGAGACTTAGAAGGTATTGAGAATAAGTTAGACTACATAAAAGAGATGGGATTTGACACGATTCAATTAAGTCCAGTATTTGAAATGGACAATTCTGACATCCTCGGGTATAGCGTCACGGACTACACAAAAATTGCTGAACGCTTCGGTGGAGAAGAGAAGTTTAAAGACTTTATAAGTAAAGCACATGACAAAGATTTAAAAGTTATCGTGGATCTTCCGACGATAGCGACGGATGAGTTTACTGCTTTAGACAATCCACAAATGACACCGATTATGGAAGAGTATATCGATCTAATCGACCGTCAATTTATTGATTTTAACAATGAAGAAAATCGTCAAAAATATAAAGAATTGATGACTGAATTCGTCAATAACTTTGATATTGATGGTGTCAGTATGTACATCGTACAAAATGTCGATAGAACGGAAGTTTTACCAGACGATATTAAAACGTATGCGGTCGTCTTAAGTGAAGATGTCGATGCTACAAACTTTGATTACACTGCTTACGATTCAAAACGAAAAAGTATTGCAGAAGCATTCGGTGGACTCGATAAAGATATTCCTGAGTATACGAACAGTGAAGAAATTTTAATGGCGGATCACTTCTTTAGTGAACGTTTTACGTCATATTCAGTTAAAAACAATCTCTTCCCTGGGACTCGTGTAAAAATGTTATATCCGTATTTAATCGCGCATGATGGACCAGTGTTTGTAACTTACGGAACTGAAATTGCACAAAACGGGGATAATTTCGAAACGATTCATCCACAAATGAATTTATGGACAGATAAAGAAGTTCATGAGTTTATGAAAACAACTGCTGAAGTATTTACTCAACATCCTAATTTATTTAATCGTGACACTGAAACGATTGTAAATGATCACGGTCTATATACTGTGTTATTTAAAACAGACGACGTTGATTTTATATTAGAAATTAACAACACGAGTGAGACGCAAAAATTAGAGATTACTAATGAATATGTAAAAGATGGAAAAGAACTGAGTGGGTTACTACTTGGTGAGCGTGTGCAACCGCACGGAAATTCATTATACCCTGTCATTGACAGAGAGTTAACAGAATTATTTGCAGTCATTGAATCACCTGGTCTAAACCATTGGTACTTAATTTCAAGTCTATTAATATTCGGTGGATTTGCGATATTTATATTTATCGTTGCAAAACGTAGTAAAAGAAAAGAGAATGCATAAAATAATCGGGAAGCTATTATAGCTTCCCGATTGCTTTATATCCGAGCATATTGACGATATCTTTTGGACTACTAAATGGAGGTGCATATGCAACCTCAATGTTAATTAGATCATCAACAGTCCCACCGAGACGTGTGAGTGTTGAGAGTATATCTAAACGTTTGTCGAGTCCTTCTTCGCCTATACCGGATGCTCTTAAAATTTTACGTGTGTTTTTGTCGACGTAAATTTTTAAAGATAAAGGTTTTGCACCTGGCATATATCCTGCTTTATTGTTTTGTGTTTGCTCAACGATGATGTAGTCTTCGTCTTCTAAGTCTTTTAATGATAATCCCATTTTACCAACAGCAACATCGAAATATCTTAAAATAGATACCGAAAGTAATCCGTCCTGTTTGTACTGATCGTTTTCAGCAAGGTGATTTGCGATAATGTACGCGAGTCGATGTGCTGGCCAAGCGAGCGCCACAGATACTTTTTTATGTGGTACGTGCTGATAATGCGTTTCTATTGCGTCACCAATAGCGTAAATATTATCGATGTTTGTTAATCCATATTCATCGACTGGTATATAGCCGTCATTCATGACGACGTTAGACGATTTTAAAAAGTCTGTGCGTGGTGTAATACCAATTGCCTGAATGATGAGTTCTGCATCGATGACTTCACCGCTATTTAATGTTAACTTTGTTCCATCTAACTTTACAGGTTCACTGTTTAGCACTAATCGAATCCCGTTTTTATCCATCTCTTCTTTAATCGGTTCGCTAAACTCTTCTTCAATTGTGCGGTATACTCTATCGTTATGTTGGAGGATTGTTACTCCAAGGCCACGTTTACATAACTGTTCAGACACTTCGAGACCAACAAATCCTGTACCGATTACAACCGCATGTTTGACATCATGTTCAGTAATATATTGTTCGATAAGATCTAAATGATGTAAGTGCTGGAGTACAAATGATTGGGGCGCGTGTTTTACTGCGTCTATTTCATTCGCTCGTGCGCCAGGAGATACTATTAATTTGTCGTATGGATCGTCAAATGTTTCTCCTGTTTTTAAATTTTTAACTGTAACATAATTTTCCTTATCGTTTACTGAAATGACTTCATGTTCAGTATGCACATCGATGCCTTGATTTTTTAATTGTTCAGGAGTACGAGCGATTAAATCAGATCTCTCACTCACTTCACGGGATAAATAATACGGTAAGCCGCAGTTTGCGAAACTAACAAATGGATTTTTATCGTATACAACGATTTCGCTCGTTGTATCGAGTCGTCTAAATTGACTTGCCACCGTCATTCCACCTGATAATCCACCGATTATGACAAGTTTCATATATTACACTCCTTCAGTAAAGTAAAATAGTGCAATCGTTCCGTTTCCAGTATGTGAAATAATCGTTGGACCGATACTAGAAATTTGAACGTTCGTTAAATCCGTCTCTTTTAAAATTAAATCTCTTAACGCTTCTGCGTCTTTTAAGTTATCAGCATGTGTAATGTGTACTTCAGTCGCTGCGCCTTCTTCTTTCATAAGTTCAACCATACGTTTTAAAACGCGTTTCACTCCGCGATACTTTTCTATCGGTACGAGTTTTCCGTCTTCTACATGGAGAAGAGGGCGAATGTTTAAAAGGCTACCTAAAAATGCTTGCCCTTTAGAGAGACGACCACCTTTAGCGAGGTAATCTAAATCAGATACTGTAAATAAATGACGAATGTGTGCTTTATCTCTTTCGATGTTTTCTATAACTTCTTCTTTAGATAAACCGTCATTTACATATTTTGCAGCGCGTTCAACGAGTAGCCCGTAACCGTAACTTGCACTTAACGAGTCGATGACAGTAATATCAACGTCGTCACGCTCTTCTAAAATCATATCGCGCGCGATGTTCGCACTTTGATACGTTCCAGATAATTGACTTGAAAACGATAAATAAATAATCGTCGAGTCTTCTTTTAAAGCTTCATTAAAATAGTTATATAACTCATCTGGGTTTGCTTGACTCGTCAGTGGACGAATGCCATCATCGACTGCTTTTGATACTTCTTCACTTGAAATTTCGTATTTGTCGAGATATTCTTTACCATCGACGTTGATTTTAAGTGGTATAAAAAATAACTGGTGTTCTTTAGCAAAATCTAAACTGATGTCTGAACAGCTATCTACTAATAATTTCATATTATGACTCCTTATATTCTATATTTAAGTTAAAGTAATCGTTTAAATATCGACCGACACCGTCGTTGTTGTTATCATACGGTGTGACGTCTTTCGCGATATCTTTTAATTCATCGATTGCGTTTTTCATAGCGACACCATGACTGACGTACTCGATCATTTGAAGATCGTTGTCTTCATCTCCAAATGCGATTGTACGAGACTCATCTAAGTTTAAAGCGTCTAATACATATTTGATACCTGTCGCTTTTGAGACGCCTTTTTTGATAATCTCGATGATCGCAAGTTGTGGTGCCCACTGCCTATGTGCAAGTGTTTCAGCATATACAGTATCAAATGCGTGACGAATATAATCGATGCGGTCTTCAGTTGTCTTAATGAGAAGTGACGTTGCTTCTTCTGGCATATTATCACGTAAGTCACCGGCGACTTTTTTAGGATCCCCCATATAAAACTCATCCATTAAGACGCTGTCGTGATATTGGAAGTATAAATCATCACGAACTTCTGCGACAATATTTTTAATGTCGTATTTATCGATATGTACGACGATATCCTCGATGACATCTTGAGGTAATGTTTCTTGTAATGTTTTAAATTCAAAATCTAATGGGTGGTGTACGAATGCACCGTTAAAGTTAACGATTGGTGTGTTTAATCGTAACTCTTTATAGTAAGGAACTGACGCACGATACGGTCGACCCGTAGTAATCATGACGTAGTGTCCTTGTCTTTTTAATTCTTGAACGACACGATTTGTATAGTTTCCGATTGTATTTTCATCAGTGAGTAACGTGCCGTCTAAATCTAAACAAATAAGATACGGTTTCATGAAAATCATCCTTTCGGCTACTCTAATAATAGCATTATTATTCACTAGTTGTTTAATATTTGTTATATTGAATATACGATAATATATGCGAGGTGACAGAATATGGATAAAGCAATGGAAGAAAGCATGCTCGGTGCGTTAGAAAACGTTATTGACCCAGAGCTCGGTATAGATATTGTAAACTTAGGTTTAGTTTACGGTGTGTTTTTAGATGAAGACGGTAATGCAGGCGTGGAAATGACACTCACGTCGATGGGATGCCCGATGGGCCCAGAAATCGTACAAATGGTTGAAGAATCATTATTAGAATTACCGGAAGTTAAAAACGTGAACGTTCAAATTGTTTGGAATCCACCTTGGACAAAAGATAATATGTCACGTTATGCGAAGATCGCTTTAGGCGTATCATAACATTTAAGCGCTCAACATATGTTGAGCGCTTTTTAATTTCTAAAAGAGAGTTGATAGGAAAGTGTGTTTACAATATACTATTAATTGCTATGAATCATAAGGGGTGCATAATTGCTGAGATTATACCCTTGAACCTGTTGAGGTAATTCTCGCGAAGGAATATGATACGCGATTGATTCATAAGTAAACTTTTAGGAAGTGTATTTATGACAAGGTCTAATGACAAGCTAGTCGTGATGATGGAGATTGCGATATTAGCTGCATTAAGTATGGGAATCGACTGGATCGATTCTGCATTTAAAATTGGTCCGTACAGTTTTAGTTTTTCAATGGTACCAATTTTAATTCTTGCGATCAGACGTGGAGTCGGCGCAGGTGTGCTCGGAGGTTTAATCTGGGCGATTTTACAAATTGTAACAGGAGATGCGGCAGGGAACTACATACATCCGGTACAATTTATTTTAGAATATCCACTCGCATTCGGTATTCTAGGAGTTGCTGGAGTGGCATCTAAGTATAGAAACTTAGTATCAATTGTTGCATTTTCATTTTTAGCGATTCTGTTACGTTACACGATGCACTTTTTTGCAGGGTGGATTTTCTGGGGGATTTACGCACCAGAAGGCCAACCAGCTTGGTTATATAGCTTAATTGCTAATGGTACAACGTTCTTAATTAATACGACAGTATGTATAGCAATTGTTATTATTTTATACTCAGTCGCAAAGCGATTATTTGTACCAGAAGAAAGATAAAAAATACCAGTCGAACTTAAAAAGTTCGGCTGGTTTTTTATTTTAACGTAAATTAGATTTGCATGAACGACTTCTATTTTTCGTTGACGTTTAGATTCTTTTTGTTCATGAAATGATTAAGATGTTTACATAAAGTCATTTTGCGTAAACGCGTGCTTCATCTTGTTAACGAATAGGTAAAATGCATGAACGAAATAGAGTTCTCGTTAACAGAAAAACGAATTGCGTTAAATTAAATGTGCTAACGGCGCCTTCAGCACATCTCCGACCTATCTTCAGATGAAAAACCTCGTGAATTTTGATTTGCGTAAAATTAATTGCATGGTCGTTTACGTAATTACGTGTTGTGTAAAATTGTTTTTCATCTTTTAACTTAAATTCGATTTGCGTTAAACGAGCCTCTGTTTCATTAACACAAATCGCGTAATTGTCAAACTAATCGAGTGGTCGTTTACACAAAAACATTTTGCGTTAAATTAAGCAATCACTCGTTTACGATAACACGATAAATTGGTACATAATCGCAAATATACCTGCTGCGAAGCAGTAGTAACTGAAATATATGAGGCGACCACTCGTTAATGCACCTTCTAGTAATTTAAACCCGATATACGTCGCGATTATTGTAACGACGAATGATGCAAGGTAAGGAACGAGTAGTGTGTCGAGCATCGGATCAGTCGCGATATCTGAAATCGATAATATTGCCGTACCAAGTGACACTGGTATATATAGTAAGAATACAAATCTTAATGCGTTTTTCTTCTCAAGTCCAACTGCCATCGAACCGACGAGTGTCGCACCGCTTCGGCTAATTCCTGGAATTAACGCCACACATTGTGAGAGACCGACGATGATGGAATCTTTAACAGTTAATTCACCGTCACGTTTAACACCTGATTTATTTTTTATAAACCATAGAGCAGTCCCTGTAACGAGAAGCATTAACCCTACAAAACCAATCGATACGTTATCTCCAATAACATCTTTTAGTAAAAACCCTAAAACTCCAACAGGAATTGTTGCGATAATTAAGTAAATAACATATTTAAAATCCGTCGTTGCTTCTAAATCTCTATCTTTTTTAAATACATATCGTAAAAAGTTTTTAGCAATCTCAAAAATATCTTTCCAATATATGTACAAGACTGCAATGAGTGAAGCAGTGTTTAAAAATATTTCAAAAGATAAACCACTCGCTTCAATTCCAAAAAGTTCACGCGCCATTACTAAATGACCACTCGAAGAGACAGGAATTGGTTCGGTTAACCCTTGTAATATCCCTAAGAATATATATTTAATCAGTTCTATTATATCGATATCCATGATTTAAAGTCCTCCTAATCAATATTACAACTATAGTACAAAGTGATATATAAATAAAGAGAAAATAAATAGTCAAAAAAGGTCAAAAACTTGAGTGAAACGCTTGAAATTAAAATATAACGATGTATAATATAAGTATAGTCAAAATTGGTCAAACACTTGAGGTGAGGAAATGGATATCAATAAAATGACTTTCAAAGTGCAGTCGATTATCGAACGTGCACAGCAAATTTCAGTTGAACATAAAATTCAAACAATCGAACTCGCTGCTCTATTAAAAGCATTATTTACAGTCAGTGATTCAATGGCAAAAGATATTTTACAACGCGCAAATATTAATGTAGATGAATTGATTAAACAATATGATGAAAAACTCAAAAGTTTTAACAAAGTAGAAGGAGACAACGTTCAGTATGGGCAATATATGTCTCAAGGATTTAGTCGCTTAATTAGTGAAGCAGAAAAAGTAATGGGAGATATGAACGATGAATATATCTCTCAAGAACATCTTTTACTCGCTGCATTAAATGTAGACGACACATTAAAAGCACAAATTGGAAATAAAGATACAATCGTAAAAGAAATCATTAAAAAGATTAGAGGAGGAAAAAACGTGACGACTCAAAATCCAGAAATTCAATATGAAGTATTACAAAAATACGGTCGTGACCTTGTCGAAGAAGTACGTAAAGGTAATATGGATCCTGTGATCGGTAGAGATGAGGAAATCCGTAACACGATTCGTATATTAAGTAGAAAACGTAAAAACAACCCAGTATTAATCGGTGAACCGGGTGTCGGTAAAACTGCAATCGTTGAAGGGCTCGCACAGCGTATCGTTCGTGGAGACGTGCCAGATTCACTAAAGGATAAAACAATTTTTGAATTAGATTTAGCAGCACTCGTTGCAGGAGCAAAATTCCGTGGTGAATTTGAAGAGCGCTTAAAAGCAGTATTAGAAGAAATCAAAGAAGCAGACGGTAGAATTTTATTATTCATCGACGAAGTACACATGCTCGTTGGCGCAGGTAAAACAGATGGGGCAATGGACGCTGGTAACATGCTTAAACCGATGTTATCACGCGGTGAACTCCATATGATTGGTGCAACGACGTTAAATGAGTACCGTGAATATATTGAAAAAGATTCAGCATTAGAGCGTCGTTTCCAAAGAGTACTCGTTAGCGAACCGACAGTCGACGACACAATTTCAATTTTACGTGGACTAAAAGAACGCTATGAAGTACACCATGGAGTAAGAATCACAGACCGTGCGTTAGTTGCTGCAGCAGAATTGTCAGACAGATATATTACAGAACGATTTTTACCAGATAAAGCCATCGACTTAGTCGACCAGGCGAGTGCAACAATTCGTACAGAAATGGGATCTAACCCAACTGAACTCGACCAAATCAATCGTAAAGTAATGCAGATGGAAATCGAAGAACAAGCATTATTAAAAGAGGACGACCCAGTATCTAAAGCACGTTTAGAAGAACTTCAAAAAGAACTTGCTGATGCGAGAGAAGCACAACAATCTCTAACTGCAAGAGTAGAGCGTGAACGTGAGCAAATTAGCGGAGTATCTCGTAAACGTGAAGAAATCGATAAAGCGCGCCAAGAATTAGAGGAAGCAGAAAGCAACTATCAATTAGAGCGTGCTGCTGAACTTCAGCACGGTATTATTCCGAAACTTCAAGCAGAGTTAAATGCTCTTGAAGCAGAACTTCATGACGAAACAGACGGTAAAGACCGTATTATCCGTGAAGTTGTTACAGATGAAGAAATCGGTATGATCGTATCACAATGGACAGGAATTCCAGTGACAAAACTCGTTGAAACAGAGAAAGATCGTCTGCTTAATTTACCGAAATTACTTCATCAGCGTGTCGTTGGTCAAGATGAAGCGGTAGAACTCGTATCTAACGCAGTTATTCGTGCAAGAGCAGGTATTAAAGATCCAAATCGTCCAATTGGTAGCTTCCTATTCTTAGGACCAACAGGTGTCGGTAAAACAGAACTCGCAAAAGCACTTGCTGAAACGATGTTTGATAGTGAAGACAACATGATTCGTATCGACATGAGTGAGTATATGGAAAAACACGCAGTGTCTAGATTAATCGGAGCGCCTCCAGGATACGTTGGATACGAAGAAGGTGGACAATTAACTGAGCAAGTGAGAAGACATCCGTATTCGGTGATTCTTTTAGATGAAGTTGAAAAAGCACATACAGATGTGTTTAACATCTTACTTCAAATTATGGATGACGGTAGACTGACAGATTCTCAAGGACGTACAGTTGATTTTAAAAATACGATTCTCATCATGACATCGAACTTGGGTTCACATTACCTACTCGATACGATGATACAAGGTGGAGAAATTAACGATAAAACGAGAGAAGTCGTTATGAGTGAAGTGTTAACACACTTTAAACCAGAAATCGTAAACCGTATGGATGACATCGTCATGTTTAGTCCGTTAACTGAAGAAAATATGACAGGTATTGTCGATAAGTTAATCGATGAGTTAAATGAACGCTTAAGCGACCAACATATGAGTGTTTCAGTATCACAAGATGCTAAAAAATATATCGTTAAAGAAGCGTATGAACCAGAGTTTGGTGCACGACCATTAAAACGTTACATTCAACGTGAAATTGAAACACCACTCGCAATTAAAATGATTGAATCGAACTTAGAAGAAGGTCTGCACGTCGATATCGACGTAAAAGACGGCACATTTACATTTGACTTACAATAAAAATAAAACTCTATTGAGAAAAATCTCAATAGAGTTTTTTTAGTTTGAAAATAGTTCTGTCGCTTTAACCGCGCGTTTCCATCCGTCGTACTTCTTGTTGATTTTTTCTTTATTTTCTTGAGGATGAAACGCCTGATCAATTGACTTTAAATCTTTTAACGCTTCTTTTGATTCAAAGAAATTAACAGCAAGACCTGCTAAAAATGCTGCGCCAAGTGCTGTGGACTCTAAATATTTTGGTCTTTCAACAGTACATTCTAGTAAATCCGACTGGAACTGTATTAAAAAGTCATTTGCAGAAGCACCGCCGTCGACGTTTAACTGTTTGATTTCTGTCTTACTATCTTTACGCATCGCATTTAGAACGTCATACGTTTGGTATGCGAGCGATTCTAACGTTGCGCGAATTATGTCTTTTCTTGATGTGCCACGAGTAATACCAAACATCGCCCCGCGTGCATGCATGTTCCAATATGGAGCACCGAGTCCTGTAAACGCGGGAACGACATAGACGTCTGTGTCTTCAATTTCAGTTGCGAGTTGTTCGCTTTTTGCCGCATCATCAAAAAACATCATTTCATCTCTTAGCCACTGAACGGCACTCCCTGCGACAAATATAGATCCTTCCAGTGCGTATTTAACAGGTTCATCTTTTAATTGATATGCGATTGTCGATATTAACCCATAGTTTGAAGCGGGCACTTCCTCGCCTGTATTTAATAGTAGGAAACAACCTGTACCATAAGTATTTTTTGCTTCTCCTTCTTCAAAACATGTCTGACCAAATAGTGCCGCTTGCTGATCACCAGCAATTCCTGCGATTGGAATTGAAGCGCCGAAGAAATGATTTGTATCCGTATACGCATAAATTTCACTTGAAGATTTTACCTCAGGTAACATTTTCTTAGGGATATTTAAGATGTCTAATATCTCATCATCCCACTCGAGCGTATGAATATTAAATAACATCGTACGACTTGCATTTGTGACATCTGTAATATGTGTTTTACCAGATGTTAATTTCCACACAATCCAACTATCGATCGTTCCAAATAGTAAATCACCATTTTCTGCCATTTCTTGTGCGCCTTCAATGTTATCGAGTATAAAACGAACTTTTGTCGCTGAAAAATACGGGTCCAATATAAGACCGGTTTTATCTTTAAATAGTTCCTCATGGCCAGTCTCTCTTAACTCTTCGGTAATTCCATCAGTTTGTCTCGATTGCCAAACGATTGCATTATAAATTGGAAGACCAGTGTGTTTGTTCCACACGACGGTCGTTTCACGTTGGTTTGTTATACCAATTGCTTTTATCATATCGGCTGTTAAATTGTTATCTCCGAGTACTTGAGCGATCACAGATAACACAGAACTCCAAATTTCGTTTGCGTTATGTTCTACCCAACCAGATTTAGGGAAATATTGTTTAAACTCCATTTGCGATGTCGCTTTAATATCTCCATTTTTATCGACGAGGATTGCACGTGTTGACGTCGTTCCTTGGTCGATAGATAATATGTAACTCATCAGGTCACCTCGTTTATATAATGATAGAAAAAAAGACTCTATTCGTAATAGAGTCTTCTAGTAAGTATAGATTACTGTTTGTCCTCAGTGTAATTGTGGCGAGGCTTCATGACGACATCTAAGAAGAATACGACTAATGTAATAAGCACAGCAAATAATAATCCAATCTCAGGATATAGCTGTCCGCCACCACTTAAACTGTTTAGGATAAAGTTAATCATTTGAGTGAGCAAAAATGCCCAAATGAACGTGATTACAAATCTCAAATCAGACACTCCTAATAATTTAATTCTCTTTTCAATATTTATTTTACAATAAATCATTCAAAAAGTATACAACATAGAGTATAATATGTGTATGCGTTTACATGTAAGGCAATTTTTTAAAAATACATATCAGAATTTATTAAATTTTATGATAATATTGATTTATCTTACAATTGTCTTTACAATTAAAAACAACTTATTTGCACATCCTTTAAAATCATGAAAGGAAGTTTGGTGAACAATATGGATGAAAAATTACTATCAGTAAAGAACTTAACGACATCATTTAAAATTAAAGGGGAATACTACCCGGCTGTTGATAATGTTTCGTTCGATATTAAGAAAAACGAAGTACTCGCTCTCGTTGGTGAGTCAGGTTCAGGGAAAAGTGCGACAGCATTTTCTCTTATGAAATTACATAGACACGCGCGTGTTGAAGGTGAAGTGTTCTTTGAAGATAAGAATATTTTGAAAGCTAGCGAAAAAGAAATGAATAACATTCGCGGTGGCGAATTCTCTATGGTTTTCCAAGATCCGATGACAGCGCTCAATCCTTTAATGAGAATCAAGGATCAAATTATAGAAACTTTAACAATTCATAAAACGAAAGAGAAAAACGAAAGAGAAGCTTATGCAATCGAGTTATTAAAACGTGTTGGTATTGCGAGAGCAGAACAAGTCGCTGAAGCATATCCGCATGAATTATCTGGTGGGATGAGACAGCGTGTCGTTATCGCGATTGCAATCGCAAATAAGCCAAAGCTGCTTATCGCTGACGAACCGACAACAGCACTTGACGTTACGATTCAAGCGCAAATTTTAGATTTAATTCGTGAACTAAAAGACGATTTAGGTTCTGGTGTACTTTTAATCACTCACGACTTAGGTGTCGTTGCAGAAATGGCAGACAAAGTTGCTGTTATGTATGCAGGTCAAATTGTGGAGATGGCACCTGTTAAAGAATTGTTTAAAAACCCACTTCATCCGTATACGAGAAGTTTACTCAACTCGTTACCATCTGAAGATGTGTTAGGAGATAAATTACACGTCATTCAAGGTGTAGTTCCAGCACTTGATAAGATGGATCGTACAGGTTGCCGATTTGCACCACGTATTCCATGGATTGACGAGTCGGCTCACGAAGAGAATCCTCAGTTACGTGAAGTTGAAGACGGACATTTTGTAAGATGTACGTGCTATAAACACTTCTACTTAGATTCTTCAGCTGAATTAACTCAAGAAGTAGAAGAGGAACAGTTTGGAGCGTTGCACCAAGGAGGTAATGAGTAATGGCGGAATACTTATTAGAAATTAACGACCTAAAGGTCTATTACCCAATTAAAGGTGGGTTCTTTAATACGACAAAGGATTACGTCCGTGCAGTTGACGGCGTAACGATTAAAATTCCAAAAGGAAAAACTTACGGCTTAGTTGGAGAATCCGGTTCAGGTAAAACGACAACTGGTAAAGCTGTTATGGGACTAAATAAAGTTAGTGGTGGGGACATTTACTTCGAAGGTAAACACTTAAACAGTGGTAAAAAAGTAGACGTCAGTCGTGACGTTCAAATGATCTTCCAAGACCCGTACTCATCATTAAACCCACGTAAACGTGTATTTGATATCGTTGCTGAACCTCTTAAAAACTACGAGAAGTTATCAAAAGACGAGTTAATTAAAGAAGTGCTCCGACTGCTTTCTCGTGTTGGCTTACCACCAGGTTCAATTTACAAGTACCCACACGAATTCTCTGGTGGTCAACGTCAGCGTATCGGTGTTGCGCGTGCAATCGCGTTAAATCCGAAATTAATTATCGCGGATGAGCCGGTATCGGCATTAGACGTATCGGTACAAGCACAAGTACTTAACTTCATGCAGGAAATCCAGCAAGATATGGATTTAACGATGTTATTCATTGCCCATGACTTAGGGGTAGTGAGACATATGTGTGAGTGGATTGGAATTATGTATCAAGGCCGACTTGTAGAAGAAGGTCCAGCCGAAGTGATCTTTAAAAATCCACAACATATTTACACGAAAAAATTAATTGCTGCAATTCCGGATGTAAACGTGGATAATATCGAAGAGAACTTACGTAAACGTAAAGAAGTTCAAGAAGAATATGAGAATCATTTCCAAGATTATTTAGATGAAGATGGTAAGCCTTTCCCTCTCGTTGAAATTTCTGAGAATCATAGAGTCGCTTTACCACCAGAAGGAGGTAAAAATTAAATGATCAAATTTACTATTAGACGATTCTTAATTGCATTACCGCAATTGTTCTTGCTGAGTTTATTAATTTTCTTCCTCGCAAGTTTAATGCCAGGGGATGCGTTAAGTGGGGTATTAGACCCGAATATTTCTGCAGAAGCATTAGAGAGACAACGTGAGGCAATGGGGCTAAATAACCCATGGTATATTCAATATAGAGACTGGGTATTCAACATGCTTCAAGGAGACTTTGGTCGTTCGTACTTTAAACAACAGCCAGTATTAGATGTTATTGGTGACCGTTTAATGAACACAGTTTGGTTATCATTATTCTCTACAATTTTAATTTACTTACTCGGTATTCCATTAGGAATGTTATCAGGTCGTTATAACGATTCATTATTAGACAACGTTATTACAGGTTACACATACTTAGGTTTCGCAACACCAACATTCATGTTCGCTTTACTTATGGTGTTAGTATTCGGATTTAATTTAGGTTGGTTCCCAACTTCAGGTTCAGTGAACCCGAATGTAGAACCATGGACGATAGAATACTTCATTAGTAAAATACACCACTTAATATTACCGTCCCTATCGATTGCTTTAATTGGACTCGTTGGTACGGTTCAGTACTTACGTGGTGGTATTATTGAAACGAAACAAAAAGATTACGTTACACTTGCACGTGCAAAAGGTTTATCTGAAAGTAAAGTGTATAGAAGACATATTTTCAGAAACGCGATTATCCCAATCGCTGCATTCTTTGGTTATGAAATCGCAGGATTACTTGGTGGTTCGATTTTCATCGAGATGATTTACGCGTATCCAGGAATGGGTCGCTTATTCTTAGAATCAATTTCAACGCGTGACTTCAGTGTTGCGAACGTATTAATTTTATTCTATGGATTCTTAACAATTGTTGGTACATTATTATCTGACATTATTTTAAGTATTATCGATCCAAGGATTCGTATTAAATAAGGAGGGTGTCACATGACAAAGGATAATAAAAATTTAAATGATGAAAACCGTGAGTTAAAAGATGTCAATCCAGACAACACAGGTTTTGAGAATGACAAAAATGATGCAAGCCCGACGAATATAGATACACATAATCAAGCAGGTGTGTACGGAATTGAATCACACGATTCAATCGATGTAGAAAACTTGCCGAGATCGACACCGGGGTGGAAAGTTTTACTTCAAGAAATTTTAGTAGATAAAGTTGCGCTTTTCAGCTTAATTATTATGATTGCAATTACATCATACGTTTTTGGACTAACGATGTTCTTAAAACAATCAGAAATCGTAACAGTAGACTTATTATCACTGAACCAACCGCCAAACGAAGAGTTTAGACTCGGTACGGACTACGGTGGACGTGATATTTTTGGACAATTAATTATCGGTACGAGAAACTCGTTACTAATTGGTTTCCTCGTTACAGCAATATCAGTATCATTCGGTACGGCTTATGGAGTAATCTCTGGTTACTTCGGAGGACAAGTGGACAATATCCTCATGCGTATCGTAGACTTTATGATGGTTTTACCGTTCATCATGATCATCGTTGTGTACGTTACAATTTCACCAAGCTATAATGTCGTGAGTTTCTCACTCATCATGAGTGCGTTCTTATGGACAGGTACAGCGAGATTAATACGTTCACTAGCGATTCAAGAGAAAGAACAAGACTATATTAACGCTTCGAGAACGTTAGGTAGTTCTCACGTTAAAATTATATTTACACAGTTATTACCGAACTTAGTCGGTATTATCATTGTTAACTCAACGCTATCACTCGCTTCGAATATCGGTATTGAGTCGGGACTCTCATTCATTGGATTTGGATTCCCTGAAGATACACCGTCACTCGGAACGCTATTATCTTATGCAACACAAACGCAAACGCTACGCTTAAGACCGTGGATCTGGGCACCAGCGGCGATATTAATCTTAATCTTAATGCTTTGTGTACGTAACGTTGGTGAAGCGTTACGCCGAGCAGGAGATGCGAGACAACGTAATGCATAAATTTACATTTAAGACCAAGCGAATGCTTGGTCTTTTTTGTGTTATTTAATAATTACAAAAAATTTGTAAAAAATATTCGAAAACGATTTCACTTTTTTTCGAAATAGGGTATAATATTGTTATAGATTTAAAACGGTTTCAATTTTTTGAAAAGAAATTCAATTTTGATATTGATTAATCTGAATTTTATGATAATATCAAAATTAGATAACATTTCTATACCGTTATCTTTTATATCTAAAGGGGGAAACAAAGATGAAGAAACACAATTGGTCTCGCGTACTTTTCGGTATGGGATCATCTCTAGCTCTTGTTCTTGCAGCTTGTGGTGGCGGAGGAAGCGATGACGCTGCTGACGGCGATAAGGACAAAAAAGATGACGGCGGCGGTACAAGTAACGCAGAGCCTAGCGAAGAAGGAGTCTATAATTACGAAGACTTCAGCAAAACGGTTTCAAACACAGGTGAACCTTCTGGTTCAGGTACGTTAAAAGTTGGTTACACTTCAGATACTCCATTTGAAGGTACACTAAACTGGGCGTTCTACCAAGGTGCTCCAGATGCTACTATGATTGGATACTTCGATGAAGCTGCATTCAGAATGGACGCTGACTTCCAGTACACTCAAGACGGATTAATCGGATTTGAGTTAAACGAAGAAGACAACACAGTAACATTCAAATTACAAGCAGATGCTAAATGGCACGATGGTACACCAGTTACTATCCAAGACTATGTTGCATCATACGAAGTAATCGGTCACCCTGACTACGACGGTGTTCGCGGATCAAGCGACGGATTTACATTAATTGAAGGATACGAAGAGTATCAAGCTGGTGAAGCTGATGAAATCTCTGGTATCGAAGTTGTAGACGATAAAACAGCTGTATTTACATACAAAGAACTTGCACCATCATTAACGGCTGGTGGTTTCTGGGCATACTTATTCCCTGAAAAGTACTACGAAGGTGTAGAAGTTAAAGATATGGCAGCAGCAGATCAAACACGTCAAAACCCAATTGGTATTGGACCATATAAAGTTAAATCAATCACTTCAGGTGAAGCGATTATCCTTGAGAAAAACGAAGATTACTGGCAAGGTGAACCAGGAATGGACGGAATCGAAATCAAAGTTATTCCTTCATCTTCTGTAGCTGATGCGGTTCAAAAAGGTGATATCGACGTAGCGTTATCATTCCCAACTGACCAATATCCAGACGTTGCTGAAATGGATAATGTTGAATGGTTAGGTCAAATTGACGGAGCATACACTTACATTGGTTTCAAACTTGGTGAGTGGGATGCAGACAAAAACGAAGTTAACTACAAGCCAGACGAAATGAAAATGGGTGACAAAGAATTACGTCGCGCAATGTGGCACGCAGTTGACAACGATGCTGTCGGTAATAAGTTCTATAAAGGTCTACGTTGGGGAGCGAACTCATTAATCACTCCTTACCACAAAGACTGGTATAAAGAAGACTTAGAAACTCCTAAATACGATCCAGAAAAAGCAAAACAAATCTTAGCTGACGCTGGATATGAAGACACAGACGGAGACGGATTCGTTGAAACACCAGACGGTGAAAAACTACAAATCAACTTCGCTTCTATGTCAGGTGGAGACATTGCTGAACCATTAGCAAACTACTACATCCAATCTTGGAAAGAAATTGGACTTAACGTAGAAAAAACTAACGGCCGTTTAATCGAATTCAACACATTCTACGACATGCTTAAAAACGATGACAAAGACATTGACATCTACCAAGGTGCATGGGGTGTAGGTTCTGACGTTGACCCTTCAGGATTATACGGAAGAAAAGCTGCATTCAACTACCCACGTTACGCTTCTGAGAAAAACGATGAATTACTTAAAAAAGGTAACTCACAAGAAGCACTTGATATTGAATACAGAAAAGAAGTATACAATGAGTGGCAAGAATTTATGGCTGAAGAAATTCCAGTATTCCCAACTCTTTACCGTGCATACGTAGTACCAGTTAACAAACGTGTTAAAAACTGGACTGAAGAGTACGGATATAACCCTGACTTCCAATTATACAAAGTCGGTGTAGATGAAGAGTAATTCGCTACTCACTAAAGCTTAAGTACATGAGTACTTAAGCTTTTTTTGTTTGATTAAAACAAAAAAATGTGCTAAATTAGTACCTAGTAATAAAAAGGTGAGGTGTGGTGAGATGACGAATGTAGGGATCATCGGTATGGGTAGTTATTTACCAGAAAAAGTAATGACCAATCACGACTTTGAAAAGATTTTAGATACGTCAGATGAATGGATTACTGAAATGACGGGTATAAAAGAAAGAAGATTTGCTGAAGAAGATATGGATACGAGTGATATGGCAGTAATAGCAGCTAAAAGAGCGATGGAGAACTCTGGAGTAACAAAAGATGACATCGATATGATTATCGTTGCTACTTCAACACCAGACCATCACTTTCCAACAGTCGCGAATATCGTTCAAAGTAAACTTGAGTTAAATCATGTACCATCATTTGACCAAGCAGCGGCTTGTACAGGATTTATATATGGGTTAGCGACTGCTTATAATTACATAAAAGCAGGGACTTATAAAAAGGTGCTTGTCATCGGTGCAGATAAGTTATCAAAAAAGATCGATTTTGACGATCGATCTACGGCGATACTTTTTGGAGATGGTGCGAGTGCAGCTATCGTTGGTGAAGTCAGCGAGGGATACGGTATCAAATCGTTTGAACTTGGTAGTAACGGTGACGGTGGTAAGTGGCTATATGACGATAAAGATACGAAATACATTAAAATGAACGGAAGAGAAGTATTTAAGTTCGCAGTAAGAATTATGGGAGAACTCAGCGTATCTGTTACAGAAAAAGCAGGTATGTCAAGTGAAGATATCGATATGCTCATACCACACCAAGCGAATATTCGTATTATGGAGTCGGCTAGAAAGAGAATGAACTTACCGAGAGAAAAAATGAGTGAAACGATTCAATCATATGGAAACACGTCTGCGGCTTCAATTCCAATCAGCATTGAACATGAAGTCAAACATAATAAAATAAAAGATGGAGATAATATCGTCTTAGTTGGGTTCGGCGGCGGCTTAACATGGGGCGCTGTCTGTATGACTTGGGGAAAATAATAGGAGGAATATAAATGAACGAAAGAAGAGTTGTAATTACAGGTATGGGAGCATTAACACCAATTGGAAATACTGTCGATGAGATGTGGGAAAACGCATTAAACGGTGTAAACGGAATTGGTGAAATTACGAGAATAGATACGAGTGATTATGATGTACACGTCGCTGGTGAGCTTAAAGACTTTGACGGTGAAGAATATTTCGGCCGTAAAGAAGCACGTCGTATGGACCGCTTTACGCAATATGCTGTTGCTGCTTCAGATGAAGCGGTTAAAGATTCTGGATTAAATATCGACGAAATTTCAGAACGTACAGGTGTATGGATCGGATCAGGTATCGGTGGTATTCAAGCATTAGAGGACGGTTTAAGAGTATTATTCGACCGTGGTCCAAAACGAGTGAGTCCATTATTTGTACCGATGATGATTCCAGATATGGCAGCTGGTCAAGTATCGATTCGCCATAACGCAAAAGGGCCTAATGGTGCGACTGTAACAGCATGTGCAACAGGTACAAACTCGATTGGCGACGGGTTTAGAATCGTTGCGAGAGGCGATGCTGACGTTATGATTACAGGTGGAACTGAATCACCAATTACCCATATGGGTGTTGCTGGATTCCAAGCGAATCGTGCGTTAAGTAAATCGAATGATCCGAACTATGCTTCTGTTCCATTTTCAGAAGACCGCTCAGGCTTTGTAATGGGTGAAGGTGCAGGCATCGTTATTTTAGAAGAGTTAGAGCATGCGAAAGCACGCGGAGCAAAAATTTATGCTGAGATCGTTGGTTACGGCTCAACAGGAGATGCGCATCATATTACAGCTCCAGCACCAGAAGGTGAAGGTGGGGCGCGTGCGATTCAAGCGGCGTTAAACGATGCTGGTATTCAACCAGAACAAGTTCAATATATTAACGCACATGGTACATCAACACCATATAACGATGAGTTTGAAACACTTGCGATTAAAACAGTCTTTGGAGACCATGCATACAATTTAAAAATCAACTCAACAAAATCAATGACTGGTCACTTACTCGGTGCAACTGGTGCTATGGAAGCAATTATTACTGCGAAAAGTATTCAAGAAGGCAAAATCCATCCGACGATTAACTTAACAAATCAAGATCCTAAACTTGATTTAGATTATGTTAAAGACGGACAAGAAGATTTAGACATCGATTACGCAGTAACAAATAGCTTAGGATTCGGTGGACATAATGCGACACTCGTGTTAAAAAAATATACAGAATAATATAGAATTAAATATTGAATAAACGCGAAATCTTAATTGATATCGCGTTTATTTTTTCATACTAAATAAATGTGTATTAAAACAAAAAAAGAGATTTATTCATATTAAAACGCTTTAAATGCTATGTAAAACGCTTTTATGATTTTGTATACTAAACTTATATTGTAAAAGGAGGCGCTTTAAGTGCTATTATTAGGAGCTACGCGTGTACGTGACGCAGTCACTTTAGATTGGCAAACGTACGTTATGATTGTACTATACTTCTTAATTCTTTTAGTCATTGGTTGGTATAGTTACAAGCGATCGACAGGAGATTTAAATGAGTATATGCTAGGTGGTCGTAACATTGGACCATACGTAACCGCACTGTCTGCAGGAGCAGCAGATATGAGTGGTTGGATGATCATGGGGTTACCTGGGGAAGTTTACTCAGTTGGTCTCTCAGCAGCATGGCTTGCGATTGGTTTAACAGTAGGTGCTTATGTAAACTACTTCGTCGTTGCACCGAGATTACGTGTGTATACTGAAATCGCAAATGATTCAATTACGATTCCTGAATTTTTAAATAACCGTTTAAGTGATAACACAAATTTAATTAAAATTATTTCAGGTCTGATTATCGTTGTATTCTTTACATTATATGTAAACTCAGGACTCGTTGCAGGTGGACGTTTATTTGAAAGTGCATTTGGGACGTCATACCACTTCGGTCTAATCTTAATTGGTGTAATCATCATCGTTTACACATTCTTTGGTGGATATCTAGCAGTATCACTCACGGACTTCTTCCAAGGTGTGATTATGTTAATTGCGATGGTTATGGTACCGATTGTTGCGATGCTTCAATTATCAGGTTTTGATACGTTAAGCCAAGCGGCAGAAATTAAACCGACAAACTTAGATTGGTTTAAAGGTACGACTGTAATCGGTATTATTTCATTTATTGCATGGGGTCTAGGTTATTTCGGACAACCACATATCATCGTTCGATTTATGTCTGTTCAAAACGTTAAAAAATTAAGAACCGCACGTCGCTTTGGTATTGGTTGGATGGCAATCAGCCTACTCGGTGCGGTACTCGTTGGTTTAACAGGAATTACGTTTGTAAATAGTAATGGATTAGTGCTCGAAGACCCAGAAACGATCTTCATTTTAATGGGGCAATTATTATTCCACCCATTAATTGGTGGATTCTTACTCGCAGCAATTTTAGCAGCAATTATGAGTACGATTGCGTCACAATTAATTGTAACGTCTAGTGCGTTAACAGAAGACTTCTATAAGTTAATTCGTGGTAAAGAAAATGCGAATAGTCGTCAAAAAGAATTTGTTATGGTTGGACGTATTTCAGTACTACTCGTTGCAGCAGTAGCGATGGTTATCGCGTGGAGCCCGAATGCTACAATCCTAGACTTAGTTGGTAACGCTTGGGCAGGATTCGGTGCAGCATTTGGTCCAATCGTAATCCTCTCCCTTTACTGGAAAGGTTTAACGAGAACAGGTGCGTTATCAGGTATGATCGCAGCATCAGTGACTGTTATTCTTTGGATTACAGTTGTTTCACCAATGGGTGAAACAGGTTCAGATTTCTGGAACTTATATGAAATTTTACCAGGTTTCATCGTTAACTTAATTGTAACTGTTGTTGTAAGTTTATTTACAGCAAAACCAGCTCAAGATGTTGAAAAAGAACTTAACACAGTAAAATCAATTATCAAACATGAATTAGAATAAAAAAAACGGGGAAATTTCCCCGTTTTTTTGTTCTTATTTTCTTTTTCGTCCGAGTCCTACGGCATTTTCCATTTTAGTTAACGTTTTTATTGTCTTCTTAAATGCACGGTCGCGACCTTCATCTAAAATTGCGTCGAGTTCTTCAGAGTTTAAGTAATGATTTACTTTTTCTTGGAAATCGGTTAAGAATGCTTTTACGATTTCACCTAAGTCCTTTTTAAAGTCACCGTATGTCTTACCCTCGTACTTCGCTTCGATTTCTTCAATCGTATAATCTGTAAAGCTCGAGTAAATGACGAGTAGGTTAGAAATTCCTGGTTTATTTTCTTTATCATATTTTACAATCATGTCAGAATCTGTCACTGCGCTACGGATTTTTTTGGCAGCAGCATTTGGATCGTCCATTAAAGATATAAACGCTTTTTGATTTGCATCACTTTTACTCATCTTGCTCGTTGGATCTTGTAAGCTCATAATACGTCCGCCAAATTTTGGAAGTCGTGTTTCAGGAATCGTAAATATTTCTTTATAGCGGAAGTTAAAACGCTCAGCGAGTGTGCGCGTTAACTCTAAGTGTTGCGCTTGGTCATCACCAACTGGTACAACATCTGCATTATAGAGTAAAATATCAGATACCATGAGCGTCGGATAAGTAAATAAACCGACTGGGATACCTTCTTTTTGAGATTGCTTACGTGCTTTATCTTTAAATTGTGTCATACGTTCTAATTCACCCATATACGATAACGTTTGGAAAATCCACGTCGCTTGTGTATGAGTTGGAACTTCAGATTGTATAAAAAGTACTGCCTTGTTAGGATCTAATCCAGCTGCAAGATAAATTGCAGCGAGTAATTTTGTGTTTTTACGTAATTCTAATCGATCTTGTGGTACAGTAATCGCGTGTTGGTCGACGATGCAAAAATAAGACTCATACTTTTCTTGCATTTCGACGAACTGTGTAATCGCTCCGATATAGTTACCAATTGTTGGTATACCACTCGGTTGAATACCAGAAAATAATGTTTTCATATGGTTTGCCTCCGAAAAATGTATTATCTTTATTTTAATACTGTTTATAGTTTCTATCAAATGCTGATTTTTTAGCATAATTTAACATTTTTTTCAAACTTTTTAAGATATTTTCATGTTATTTTAATGTTCAGGGTTTATAATATAATCATCAAGGGAATAAGATGTTTAATTAATTAAAAAATGTCTTTTTTACTATAATAGAAAATATTGGAGTGTGAAAATTATGGTTACATTATTTACATCACCGAGTTGTACGT
Source organism: Nosocomiicoccus sp. HMSC067E10 (assembly GCF_001810835.1). Classification (NCBI taxonomy): domain Bacteria; kingdom Bacillati; phylum Bacillota; class Bacilli; order Caryophanales; family Staphylococcaceae; genus Nosocomiicoccus; species Nosocomiicoccus sp. HMSC067E10. The sequence continues at coordinate 50,131 of NZ_KV802771.1, forward strand.
CTTGTCGCAAAGCTAAAGCGTGGTTAGAAGACAATAACATTCCATACACTGAAAGAAATATTTTTTCAGAAGCATTAACGCTTGATGAAGTTAAAGAAATTTTAAGAATGACTGAAGACGGAACAGATGAAATCATCTCAACACGTTCTAAGACATTCCAAAAATTAAATGTAGATATTGACAGTTTACCAATGAACGAACTGTACACTTTAATTATGGAAAATCCTGGTATGTTAAGACGTCCGATTATTATCGACCATAAACGACTACAAGTCGGTTATAATGAAGATGAAATTAGACGCTTCTTACCTAGAAAAGTACGTACTCTACATTTAGAAGAAGCAAAACGTATGGCTGAATAATTATATAAACACTGAGCTTGTAACTGAAAAGTTACAAGCTTTTTTATTTGAGTTTTTAAATTGGCATTTTTGTTGCAAAACTCGTATAATGAACGTTACTATTAAAAGTGAGGGGTGAGTGCATGAGATTTGAAAGAATTGACGATGAGACGTTGAAGTTCTATATTTCTTATAATGATATTGAAAATCGAGGTTTTAGTCGAGAAGAGTTATGGATGGATCGTAAACGTGGTGAAGAATTTTTCTGGAAACTCATGAACGAAGTAAGTGACGAACATACAAAAGAATTCATGAGTGATGGCCCGTTATGGATTCAAGTTCATGCATTTGACCGAGGAATCGAAGTAATCGTTTCAAAATCTCAATCAGAAAATAAAAATGTATTTGGACTTTCAAGTAAACATGATGATTTTGAACTACAACAATTACTCGATGAAACGTTCAACGACGATGATGATATAGATAATAAAAAAGATAAAGATGATTTAATTGAAGACTTTTTAGAAACACAAGAATCAATGGATGTAGAAGAATTCGAGAAATTAAAAGAAATGTTACAAGAAGAAATGGAACGTGATTATACGCGACCGTTTATCGTTAAATTTGATGATATCGATACGTTAATTGATTATAGCTATCGTCAAGAAGAAGATGAAACGCTATATGACGATCTACTTTTATCATATAATAATGCGTTCTATTATTTAGTGTACTTCACAAACGAAGGTCAACCGTATGCAGAGAAAATGAAACTCAATTTACTTGAGTACGGTGAACGTTCAGATAGAAACGAAGCAGTTTTAATCGAATACGGAAAGACAATTATGGCATATAACGTAAGACGTCAATTAAGAAAACAATTCGAAATTAAAAAATAAAAAAAGACAAAGCCCCTTTTTCTAGCATATATAGAAAAAGGGGTGTTTTTTATGTTAATCGCAATTGATAAATTCGGAAATGAAATCGACGCAAAAGACGCCAAGCGAAATGAAAAATATTACTGTCCAGTATGTAATAGTGAGGTTCAACTAAAACGTGGTGATATTAAAAAAGAGCACTTTTCACACATTAGTATTCATATGTGTGAGCGCCATTTATATAACCGTGAATCTGAACTTCATCTAAAATTAAAACACGACTTATACTTTAAATTTGGACAAATTTTTAACGTGAAAATGGAATACTATTTAGAACGTATCCAGCAAATACCAGATTTACTCATCGATGATAATCACGCAGTTGAAATTCAACTATCAAAAGTTTCTCCGACGATTATTTTAAATCGAACAAAAGGATATAAAAAAGAAGGAATTGACGTCACGTGGTTATTAAAAGAAGAGGACTTAATTCTAAGAGGGAATCTTCTTTACTTAACACAGTTTCACTATGCAGTGATGAAAGATTTCGTATTATACACAGTTAACGACCAACTCACTGTAAAACGCTATGTATTACTTAAAAACATTGAACAAAACAAGTGGCTCTTTAAAAACGAAACAATAAGATATGAAGAAATATTTAAACATTATTGTCCTTTATTTTCGATTGAAACGAGAAGTAATGATGATCTATTATCTGAAATTCAAAAAGAAAGAAATAAACGTAGTTATTTAAATCCGACGATTTCACTTTTATATCAGTTATCCCTTAGTACAAATCATTTACCAAAATTTCTATACTACATCACACCATCCGAGAGATATATTAATAATAATCCACTTGAATGGAAGCTTTTTTTGTACCATGCTGCAATTAATAAAAATTATGACTTTAATCAATTTGTAAAATCTCTAAGTATACGAAAAGTGAATGGGATGAGTGAATATGATATCGCGAATCGATTATTAAAAGAATTTAAAGAAATATTTCGAATTGCGAACAAAATTAGTTGCATCAAAGTCTAAATATTGAGAAAATGTAAGTGATTACAAATTTGGAGGTACATTATGGGAGAATTATTAAAACGTGAAGATCAACGCGTAGAAGATACGTGGGATTTAACATCAATTTTTGAATCAGATGAAAAATGGGAGGAAGCATATAAAGAAGTAGAGGATCGTCTTTCTGAAGCGGATACGTTCAGAGAAAAAGGCATTCAAAGTTCTGACGACTTACTAGAAGTGCTTGAAGCTGAAAGAGATTTAGGCGTTACTTTATCACAAGTATATGTGTATTCACATTTAAAACATGACCAGGATACATCTAACAGTAAATACCAAAGCATGGAATCTCGTGCAATGTCTTTATATACAAAATTTGCTTCAGCATGGAGCTTCTTAACTCCAGCACTTATGCAAATCGATGAAGAGACGTTAAACAGCTATGCTGAAGAAGATAAATTAAAAGAATTTAAGTTCGACCTAGAAAAGATTAACAAACAACGTGCACACGTATTAAGCGATAAAGAAGAAAAGTTACTCGCTCAAGCAGGTCTCGTATTAAACAACCCAGGATCGACATATGCGATTTTTAATAACGCAGATTTATCGTTTGATAATGCAGTAGACTCTGACGGAAATTCACACGTATTAACTCAAGGGACGTATATTGATTTACTTAAATCAAGCGATAGAACACTTAGAAAATCAGCATATGAAACTCTATACAAGAAGTATGGAGAATATGAAAATACGTTAGCTCAAACACTTTCTGGTGAAGTCGATAGTCATGTGTTCACTGCTGAAGCACGTGGCTACAAGTCAAGCCGTGATCAAGCGTTATCAAACAACCACATTCCTGAAGAAGTATATGACCAACTTGTTGACGTAGTTAATGATAACCTTCATTTACTACACAGATATACTGAGTTACGTAAAGAGATGTTAGGTTTAGATGAGTTAACGATGTATGATATTTATACACCGCTCGTCGACGAAGACTTTAAAGTCACATACGAAGAAGCAAAAAATCACGTCATCGAAGGAATGGCACCACTCGGTGAAGAGTATCAAGACATTTTAAGAGAAGGATTTAACAACCGCTGGGTAGATATTTACGAAAACAAAGGTAAACGTTCTGGTGCGTATTCTTCTGGAACATATGGTACAAATCCATATATTTTAATGAACTGGCAAGATAACGTTGATAACATGTTTACGTTAGCACATGAGTTTGGGCATTCAGTACACAGCTACTACAGCCGTAAAAACCAAACAGCGAACCAATCAGGGTATTCAATTTTCGTCGCAGAAGTGGCTTCTACATTTAACGAGGCATTACTTGCAGATTATCTATATAAAAATTTAGATGACGATAAAAAGAAATTATATCTATTAAATGAGCAACTTGAAGGATTCAGAGGAACGGTATTCCGTCAAACGATGTTTGCTGAATTCGAACATAAGATTCATACGTTAAAAGAAAGCGGCGAGCCGTTAACAGCGGACAAATTAAACGAAGTGTATGGTGATTTAAACAAGAAATATTACGGTGACGCAGTATCATATGACGATTTAATAAGTAAAGAGTGGGCAAGAATTCCACACTTCTATATGAATTACTACGTCTATCAATATGCAACAGGTTATTCAGCAGCTGCGACGTTATCTGAAATCGTATTAAACGGTACAAAAGAAGATAGCGATCGCTACATTAATGAATTCCTGAAAAAAGGTTCATCAAACTATCCAATTGAAATCTTAAAAAATGCGGGTGTCGATATGACAACGCGTGAACCAATTGAAAAAGCGATGAAATTCTTTGAAGAGAAGTTAGATCAATTCGAACAACTCATTAAAAATAAATAATGATATAAACTAAATATGAGAGTCACTCGTGACTCTCATATTTTTATATATAAAAAAGCAACCATTTATACATGGTTGCCGACTGCTTCAAAATAGATTTCATCTCCGTGTGTGACAGAGCTGATATACTGTGACAATTGTAGTTGTTTTAATTCTTTTAGTAATACAGAATCTTGCCAATCATAGATTATCTTTAACTCATCGATGCTGACGAGTTCGTTCTTTTTAATATATTCATAAATATGAGGCAATGCTTTCTTTTGTATATCGATTTCTAGTAATTCATGGATGACGTATGCGTAAATGAAATATTCGTTAACACCTTCAATTTTAAGACCTTCGGACTCAATGTCACCGCTAAAAAATACAAAAGTTGGTAGTAGATTGATATCCAGTTCACGATATAATGCAAGATCACGATTTAATAACGTGTGTAAGTTTTCAGATTCCATCTCATCCATAAATGAATGAATATCAAGGTTTGCGAGCGTTGCGCTATCGATAATATGTTCTTTTGTGCACACAGAATTCGTCGGTGAAATTCTGTTAAATAAATAACGCATAAACTTACGTGCTCTATTTCTTCCTTGCACTTCTGCTGCTTTGTACGCAAGAGCGATATTGTCAATCTTTGAAGTCGACTGTGCCTGACATTTTGTCAGTACTCTTAATGAGGGAGCAAGTATTTTATTGATACGAACATAATCACCATACTCGAGTAGTAGCTTGTTTACGATTGCTTCCATTTTTAAAGCATCTTTATGGAACGGATCAAAGAAATAATATATTTCAATTTGATGTTCTACTGGTTCGAGGAATAGTGAAATTACATTTGAATGTTTCAAAATCTGTCACCTCTAAATAATAATAAATCAGCGACTGTTAACCATCGCGTTTGCTGTAATTTCATAACGTCTTAATACTTGAATTTTAACTTCGTCTGGAATGTTTAAGTCGTTCATTGCCTTAGACATATTGTCGAGCCAAGCATCTCTTTCCTTTGTTGTGATAGGAAACGGCATATGTCTCATTTTTAACATCGGATGACCAAATGTTTCATTATACTTATTTGGACCACCGAGAAATTGGATTTGAAAGAGTTTTTGTTTGTAGCGCGTTTCAGTTAAATCATCTGGAAATAAAAAACGCATGCGTGGGTCATTATCAACATAATCATAAAAACGATCGACTAACGCTTCGATTGTCTCTTCACCAAGTTGCTTATATACTGTAACCATCTATTTCTCCTTAATTCGACTCTAATGCATTATAAAAACGTTCAACTTTAACGGGTGTATCTTTTTTTGTAATGTTAAACGTATCTAACAGCTCATTGAAGACCGTCTCTTTCGACACGTCATCTACTTCAAATTCGATTTCGTAATCTTCATGACCTAAATATGTACTGTAATCTAAAACGAGTGTTCCACCATTATAATCTATTTCTTTACGAAGTGTCGTTAATTTGTCTACGACACGTAATGTTCGGTTAATTAAATGACTACGTATAATTAAAAACATCGGACGACTGAGCATATCTTTATTTACAATATCTCCGATATGTATATCTTCATTAAGAGGGTTGTGAAACTCTTCAGTCACGTGTTCATCCATCGGAACTTTTAGCGTCAACATATTCATATCTTCACGCTTTCGAATACGTAGCATTAAGTAATTACTTCTTAAATCGAAACGGTCCGTATCGACGTAGTAATTCGTCTGAGAGACAGCTTCAACATCTTTAAATAACGCACGTTCTATATTTTCAAATTCATCTTTAGTTAATAAGTTTTTAAATTCAATTTCAGTCTCTTGCATAATGACCTCCTATTCATTATTATTGCGATTTCATAAGATTAAGTAAAGCATTACACATTAAGTACGTCGAAAGGGTACAAGTGTGGTAGAATAAGTACCGGTAGAGGTGAAAGTAATGGATATATATATTAATGAAATTAAATATGAAGACGATACATTAAAATGTTATGTTGAAAATGATTTGACGAATAAAACACTCATAAGTACAGAGCAAATGATTGTAGACTCTGATAACTTTACGATTATTTACATATTAGATGATGGTGAAGAGTACATCCGCACGCATTTCGTATCCGAAACGTGGGAAATGTTAGCGAGATACTATAACAAAACTGTCACTGTAAACGATCAAGTAGAGCTTAAAGAGTTTTTCACGGAATTAGATGTGTTACTCGACAATATTAAAGATAATAGTAATTATGGCAAAGAGTTTGAAGGTAAAATTGTAGAAAGTTTTGCAATTTAAAAGGGGGCTTAAAATATGGATGAGTGGAGCGTATTTTTATCTCCGTATCGACAAGCCATCGATGAACTTAAAATTAAGTTAAAAGGTATTCGACAAGAATATAAATTAACGAACCGTTCGTCTCCAATAGAATTTGTTACTGCAAGAGTAAAGCCAGTACAAAGTATTATTGAGAAGGCGAGTAAAAATAATATCTCTTATGACGAACTTAGAAAAGATATGTACGACATCGCTGGTGTCCGTATTATGTGCCAGTTCGTCGATGATATTATGATTATTAGAGACTTAATCGATAAGCGAGAAGATATGAGAATTATCGAAGAGCGTGATTATATTAAACATACGAAAGAAAGTGGATATCGTTCGTATCACATCATTATAGAATACCCAGTTTCAACAGTAGACGGTACGGTAAATATATTAGCTGAAATTCAAATCCGTACACTTTCTATGAACTTTTGGGCGACGATTGAACACTCTCTGAACTACAAATATAAAGGTGAGTACCCAGTAGAAATAAAAGAAAGACTTCAAAATGCAGCGGACGCCGCGTATCAGCTCGACCAAGAAATGTCATTAATACGCGAAGAAGTTCAAGAGGCACAAAAGTTCTTTTCTAAGAAACGCAACATCTAAACGAGGAGGAGATAATTATGCGATTTACAGTTATCTCAAAAAACGACGAAAAGTCAAAGTATACACGCGAGTATTTAATTCAAGGGATGAAAAAGCGCGGTATGGAAGAAGATAATATACATCCGGAAATTATTATCTCCGTCGGCGGCGATGGAACGTTACTCGGTGCGTTTCATATGTATCAACATTTATTAAAAGAAACGATGTTTGTCGGTGTACATACTGGAAACCTCGGATTTTACGCAGATTTTCATCCAGAAGAAGCGGACCTGTTAATAGACTTAATAGACCGTGGGAAATTTGTTGAAACAGAATTCCCATTAGTCGCTGTTACAGTAAATACAGATGACGGTGAAGAACGTCATCTCGCGTTAAATGAGACGACATTAAAAATGGTACAAGGGTCGACGCTTGCGGTGGATGTTGGTATCGGTGGGAAACATTTTGAAAAGTTTAGAGGAGACGGTATTTGTGTGTCCACACCGTCTGGTTCTACAGCATACAACAAGTCACTGGGTGGTGCGTTAATTCACCCGTCATTTCGATCGATTCAACTTACAGAAATCGCATCGATTAACAACCGAGTATTTAGAACGATTGGTTCATCGATTATTTTACCGAGCCATCACACGTTAAACGTGTATCCAAATAAAGCAGATACGCATTTACTGACAATCGATCACCTACATTTTCAGAAAAATGGTATTCGTTCAATTGAATATCAAGTGGCAGAGGAAACGATAAAATTTGCCCGTTTTAGACATTTTCCATTTTGGCATCGAGTCAGGGAGTCGTTTATATCAAGTGAGAGGTGAGTAAGATGTCAGTTGAAACAGAAGAAAAAGACTACACAAAACATGTGGAAGACATAGAAATAAAAGCAGCATATGATAACTTAATTATGCTGTTAGAACAAGAATCTTATGAGCCGTTTCGAGAAGAGTTTTTAAAACTCCACGAATACGAACAAGGTGAGTTCTTCAGTCTATTAAATGATGAAGATAGAGAAAAATTATATCATTTACTCAGTCCAAAAGAAGTGGCGGATTTCTTTGACACGCTATCTATTTCGAATGAGGAAATGGAAGAGATTTTAACAAGTATGGACGCGAGATACGCTGCACAAGTACTCGGTGCAATGCAGTACGACAACGCAGCGGACATTATGAACTTCTTACCAAAAGAAGTCATGATGAGCTTCTTAGCACTAATGAAAAAAGAAGACCGCGAAGAAATCCGTATATTAATGAACTACGAAGATGATACCGCGGGAGGTATCATGACGACGGAGTTCGTCTCAATCGACAGTGAAATGACTGTCCATGAGGCGATGGTGCACTTAAGAAAAGTAGCTCCAGATAGCGAGACGATCTACTACTTATTCGTCACTGATATTAACAACAAACTCGTCGGTATTATTTCGCTTAGAGATTTAATAATTGCGGATGAAGACGAATATATTGGCGATATTATGAAAGAACGTGTCATCTCGGTAAATGTTGCAGACGACCAAGAACAAGTCGCATATATGATGAGAGACTATGACTTCTTAGCAGTACCAGTTTTAGATTATCAAGAACACTTAGTCGGTATTATTACTGCCGACGATATCATGGACGTAATCCAAGAAGAAGCAGAGGAAGACTACTATAGACTTGCCGGTATGAGTGATGAAGGGTCACCACTTGACGATTCATCATTTACAGCAGCTAAAAAGAGACTTCCATGGCTCATTGGTTTAACGCTTATGGGTATGATTACCGCGACGATGTTATCGACGTTTGAAGAGACGCTTGAAAAAGTAGCGTTACTCGGAGCGTTTATACCGATTATCGGTGGAATGTCAGGGAATGCTGGGACGCAAAGTTTAGCGGTCGCTGTCCGTGGACTTGCTACAGGTGAAATTAAACGTGTGAGCCTATTAAAACTTGCGATTAAAGATATTCTTACAGGTATGATGACAGGGTTCACTTGCGCGGTATTACTATTCATTATCATTACGATTCTATTCGGACAACCTGTCGTCGGAATTATTGTAAGTATTTCTTTATTTGTAGCGATGACATTTGCGACGTTATCTGGAACATTTATACCGATGGGGATGTCAAAATTTGGGATTGACCCTGCAGTAGCAAGTGGTCCGTTTATTACAACATCGAACGATATTATTAGTTTAATGATCTATTTCTCACTCGCAAATGCATTAATGAGTGCTTTAGTATAGATTTTCGTTGCATTTTTTTGAGAATCAATTTAAAATTAGTAGTAGGTACTAATAAGAATGGGGGATTCTCATGGATTTAAAAGGTAAAACATATGTAGTAATGGGTGTTGCGAACCAACGTTCAATTGCTTGGGGAGCAGCGCGTGCATTAGACAAAGCGGGAGCGAATATCGTATTCACGACGTTAAACGACCGTTTTAAAGATCAAATCGAAAAGTTAAAAGGTGAACTCGAAGGCGACCATGACTTCATGGTAAACTGTGACGTTACGTCAGACGAAGACGTTGAGCGTGCATTTAAAGAAATCGGTGAACACACAGGTGGAATTGATGGTGTGTTACACGCAATTGCATTTGCGAATAAAGACGAGTTAAAAGGTGGATACTCTGAAACATCACGTGCAGGATTCCAACTTGCATTAGACATTTCAGCATATTCTCTTGCGATCGTTTCAAAAGAAGCGAAGAAAATCTTAAACCCAGGTGGGTCAATCGTAACGATGACTTACTTAGGTGGAGAGCGTGCACTTCCAAACTATAACGTTATGGGTGTTGCGAAAGCGGCATTAGAAGCAAGTGTTAAATACTTAGCACTTGACCTTGGTGAAGATGGATACCGTGTAAACGCGGTATCAGCTGGTCCAATTCGTACGTTAAGTTCATCGGGAATTGGCGAGTTCAAAACGATTCTTAAAGAAATCGAAGAACGTGCACCATTAAAGAGAAATGTCGACCAATTAGAAGTTGGTAATGCTGTAATGTTCTTATTATCAGATTTAGCATCAGGAATTACAGGAGAAGTATTACACGTCGACTCAGGATATCACGCAATGGCATAAAAATTAAGCTAAGACCATCTGGTCTTAGCTTTTTTATCTTTACACTCCATAAAAGAATCTAAGTGCGTGTTCAATTTCTGGTTTCCACGTCTTCCATATATGGCCACCGTCTAGCTCTTTATACTCGTATCGTTCTGGAATTGAAAAGAGCACTTCGTTTAATTCGCGGTTTGGATCTAAGAAGTTCGCTTGTCTGCCTGTAATTGTTATGAAATCTTGCTCTTCAAGTCCGATTGTATGGTAAAGATGAATGTTTTCAGTGCCTTCTCTTTCGATAATTTCATTATAAAATTCATCAGTAACCTCGGGACTAAAAGCGAGAACATTTTTAAACATTTTTGGGTAATTAATCGCGAGTTTAATACTGAAACTACCCGCTAAGCTTTCACCCATTAAAGCTCTACTGTCGCGATTTTGAATTGTAGGAAACGTATCGTCGACAAACGGAACAAATTCTTTAGCTATAAATTCCATAAACTCGTCTGTATGTTCACCTTCTGGTTGGAAGTGATGGTTACGCCACTCGACACTCGGGTATGGGATTCCGACGATAATCGCAGCTTCTATCTCACCATCTTTAAAAAGTCGTTCGTAAATACGATTGATTTGACCGTATTTAAAAAAGTCTTGTGAGTCAAACGTATAATAGACATTATATTTACGATTTTCGTCAAAATCTTTTGGTATATAGTACTCGAACATAATCGTTTCGTTTAAAATATTGGAATGTATTTCATTGTTATGAATGCCTGTTGTAAAATCCATTGTTATCTCCTTTTTATATATAGTGTAACGTATTTACAAAATATTGCAGTTAATCAGGATAATTTTTTCAACTAATTCTCTATATCAATGATATAATATAAACAAGTTTCGAAAGGAGACACGTCTATGCTGAATAAGATTTGGTTTCAAAGTGGTGTAGCGCTGATTATGACGCTCATCATTATATACATGACAGTGAAAGTACAGTATATATTTGTACCGTTTTTCCAAATCATTGCGACAATTTTCGTACCTGTACTACTTGCTGGCGTCTTATTTTACATTACGATTCCAATTCAAGAATACCTAGAACGCCATAGCGCACCACGCTGGCTATCGATGACTTCTGTATTTTTAATTATTGTGATCGTTATTGCAGTGTTATCAATTTCGGTTATTCCGGTAATTACTGAGCAAGTTCAAAACTTAATTACACGTGGACCGCTCATTCAACGTGAAATTCAAAGCTTCATGAACACAGTAATTACTCAAAGGGACCGTTTACCGTTTGAAGTAAATTTAGATGAAATAACGAATCAAGTATTTGAAACAGGGTCTACGATGTTTAGTAGCGTCGTAGCGAATGCATTTAAAATTATAATGAGTACAGTATCGATTGTGATTTCACTTATTTTAGTACCATTTTTCTTTATCTTTATGTTAAAAGATCACGAAAAATTTGTACCGACAATTACACGTCCATTTACAGGTCGTTTTAAATTATTTTTACTCGATACGATTAAAGATATCGATAAAACACTCCGTGCATTTATACAAGGACAAATGCTCGTGTCGTTTATATTATGTATTATTTTATTTATCGGTTATCAGATTATCGGTTTAGATTACGCACTATTACTCGCGGTGTTTGCGCTATTTATGAACGTCGTACCGTTCGTTGGACCATGGGTCGCATTTTTACCAGCAGCGATTTTAGCGCTCATTCAAGATCCAATTATGTTCATTTGGGTATCACTCATCACACTTGCAGCGCAGCAAATCGAGTCGAATATCATTACGCCAAACGTTATGGGTCAGCAACTTGCGTTACATCCTTTAACAGTTATTACAATTGTACTTGCAGCAGGAAATATCGCAGGATTCTTAGGAATTTTAATTGCGATTCCGACATACGCTGTTATTAAGTCGATTGTTCAAAACATTTGGCGTTATAGACGTGATTTAAGTCAAACGTTAATTAGTGACGTTAAAGTACCAAAACAAAAATATTAAATAGCTAAATCCTCTCCTGTACTCGATATATAGAGTAAGGAGGGGATTTTTTTGAATCCAATAGATATTTTGATTAAGAACAACTTTAAAATGACGAGTAATCCGCATACGATGACACCGTTTGGGTTTAGAAATTACACAGTGAATGGATTTAATTATGACGCGTATTGTGGAGGGTTTCACAGAGCGTATGATTTTGCAAAACATGACGGTGCAGCGATTCCTGCAGTGATGAGCGGGGTCGTCGTACAAGGGACGAGTAATTACGGAAATTTTGGTGGAACAGTCGTAATTGCAAACAAAGCACTTGGTTACCAAGTAATATACGGCCATTTAAAGAGAAATTTAATCGTGACAATCGGTCAACATGTGAAGTACGGTGAAACAATTGGATATCAAGGAGATACAAACAATTTAAACGTACCGATGGCAAGCCATCTTCACATTCAGTTTCAGCGATATGGGTATTTAAAAGAAAAAGATTTTGTATGCAATGGTATTAGTGCATACGATATTGATTTAAGGAAAGATAGATATTTTAACGGGATATTTATTCCGAAATACAATATGAATATTAGGGGCACACCAAGTTTAAATGGAAAAATTATCTCATCAGCTAAGCCAAAAGATAACTTAGCATTTAACTCAGTAACTTATAAAGACGGACACTATTGGTTAAAGTTAAATATTGGATATGTGTCATCAGGTACGAATCAAAAAGATTATGGGAAATTCCAATAAAAAAGGCTTCAAATCTTATAGATTTGAAGCCTTTTAATTATTTACGACGACCGTTATTTCCGGCACCGTCATCAATTTCTTTTAACATTCTGTTAATTGTAACTTGGTTGAACATTTCAACAACGAAAATTACAATGAATGCATATACAACAGCAAATCCAGCTGGTAAGATCGTCCCTTTGACGACAGTTAATACAAGTGCAGGAAGCAATACTGCAGCAATGTATAACACGAGCATCATAATACGATTTGACTCGATTTGATCTTGTGCTTGTTTAATTCTTGACGCAAACTCACGTGTAACAAAACCTACGTCAGCATCGTTTGCTCTATCCGTATCGTAAACGCGAGTAACGACTGGTAAGTTCGTATACTTATCTGTCTCATAACGCAGATCCATGTGATCATTTGGCCATCTTAATGCTTCAAAAAACTTCATTGTGTGGTGTCTCCCTTTCAATATCCTATTAATACTTTAATTATAGACAATTTTTCACAATTTATAAAGACAATTCGAAAATTATTTCACAATTTTGACATAAAATTGTCAAAACCTATTTATATCTTCTTTAAAAGGTGTATAATTATAGTTATCTATTCTATTTGCAGATGAAAATTATTAAGGAGTGAGGATTATGGCGGATGAGAAACAATTCTCAAGACGTGATTTCCTAAAAACAACGGGGGTAGCTACTGGTGGTATTATCGGTGGTAGTTTACTTGGAGGTTTAATTGGATTTAACCTCGACGGTAAATCAAGTGACAGTTCAAAAGATTCTAGTGATCAAGGCGGTGGAGATAGCCACGGTGGTCACGATGGTCATGGTGACGGAGGTATGTTCGACGTACCAGACAAAGGTCGTGTTTTCTTTGAAAACGATGCAGACTTTGCAACGATTGAAGCAGCAATGGAAAGAATCTTCCCAGAAACTGACGTTGGACCAGGAGCTAAAGGGCTCGGTGCAGCTTACTTCTTAGATGGACAACTCGCTGGAGCTTACGGCTTTAACTCTAAAGAATACATGCAAGGACCTTTCCACGAAGGACTTCCAACTCAAGGGTACCAGTCAAACTTAAACCGTGCAGAATACTTCAGACTCGGTGTCAAAAAACTTCAAGAAGAAGCAAAAAGTCGTCACGACGAAAGCTTTTCTCAACTCGATGAAAAGAAACAAGATGAAATTCTAAATGACTTCCAAGAAGGTAAAGTTGACTTTGGTGTACCAAAATCAACAGCAACGTCAAGTTACTTCTTTACGATGCTACGTTCAGCAACTCTAGAAGGTGCATATTGTGATCCGATTTATCACGGTAACAGAAATATGGAAGGCTGGAAAATGAAACAATTCCCAGGCCACCAGCACTCATACTTAGACGTAATTGAATCAGACGAATTTATGGATATTGAACCATTACCAAACTTTGGTTAAAAGGAGAATTATTAAATGGCGAAAGAACTAGAAAAAGTAGATGTACTTACAGTCGGAGCCGGCTGGACAGGGGGCATTGTTGCAGCAGAGGCAGCAAAAGCAGGATTAAAAGTACTTAGCCTTGAAAGAGGTAAAGAAAGAGGTACAGCAGATTATCAACACGTACACGACGAATTAAAATATGCGATTCGTTATGAATTAATGCAAGACACTTCTAAAGAAACTCTCACATTTAGAAACGAACCAGATCAAAGAGCGTTACCTATGCGTCAACAAGGATCATTCTTATTAGGTGATAACGTTGGAGGTGCAGGAACTCACTGGAACGGACACGTTTATAGATTCTTACCATATGACTTTGAAATCGCAACTCAAACGAAAGAGAGATACGGTGAAGAGAGACTTCAAGAAAAAGACGGATACCGTTTTAGAGACTGGGGTATTACGTATGATGAGTTAGAACCATACTTTACACAGTTTGAACAAACAGCGGGTATCAGTGGTACAGTAAACCACTTCGAAGGTAAAAGAAGTAAAGACTATCCGAACGGTCCGATGATTAAAACTAAAATGATGAAAATGTTTGAAGATGCTGTAAATGAAATGGGATACCACCCATTCTTCCTACCATCTGCAAACATGTCAGCAGCGTATGAAAACCCAGATGGTGAAAAACTTAATCAGTGTCAATATTGTGCGTTCTGTGAGCGTTTCGCGTGTGAATACGACGCGAAAGCAACGCCAGAAGTAACAGTATTAAAAACAGCACGTCGTCATGATAACTTTGAACTTCGTACACACTGTAACGTCGTAGAAGTTTTAACTGATGACAAAGATAATTCAAAAGTTACAGGTGTTAAATACGTTGACACACTTACGAAGGAAGAATTCATTCAACCAGCGGATATCGTTGTATTAACGAGTTATGTATTTAATAACTATAAACTACTTGCGGTATCTGACATCGGTGAACAATATGATCCGAAAACTGAAAAAGGTACGCTAGGTCGTAACTATTGTTATCAGACGTTTGGTGGCGCTAGAGGATTCTTCGATGAACAGTTTAATATTTTCATGGGTGCTGGTGCTTTAGGTATGTCAATGGATGACTTTAACGGAGATAACTTCGACCATGAAGACTTAGACTTCTTACATGGTGGAAATATTACTGTTGCTCAATACGGAGCTCGACCAATCTTAACGAACCCTGTTCGTAAAGGAACACCTTCATGGGGTGCAGAATTTAAAGACGAATCTATTAAACAATATACGAGATCTATATCAGTATCTGGACAATGTGCGTCAAGTCCACATAAAGATAACTACTTAGATTTAGATAATGACTATAAAGATGCTTTTGGAGTACCACTCGTAAAACTGACTTACAACTTCACAGATATGGATAGAAAGAGAACAAAATATCTGGCAGATAGATGTGGAGAAATCCTCGAGAAAATGGGTGCAAAACAAGTAGACGTCGGCGAAGAGCCAGGCGATTACGATATCGTACCTTATCAATCAACACATAACACAGGTGGTACTACGATGGGAGACGACCCTGAGACTTCAGTTGTTAACAACTGGTTACAACACTGGGACAGAGATAACCTATTCGTAGTAGGTGCTGGTAACTTTGCACACAACTCTGGTTACAACCCTACAGGAACAGTCGGAGCATTAGCATACCGCTGTGCAGAAGGTGTTATTAAGTACCATAAAGATAAAAAACGTTTAGAGAAGTAAATTAATTTATATGAGACTGTAGATGTTTTCTACAGTCTTTTTTCTTTATTGTCAACGAATAGAGATACAATTTAACGCAACACGCAATTGCGTAAACGACTATGAAATTAATTTTACGCAAATCAAAATTTACGAGTTTTTTCATCTGAAAGATAGGTCGGAAATGTATCAGAGGTGCCGTTAGCACGTTTAATTTAACGCAAATCCCTTTTGCGTAAAAGGGTAGTTCATCTATTTGACAATTACGCCGTTTGCGTGAAATAAACAGAGGTCCGTTTAACGCAAATCGCTTTTGTGTCAAAAGATGAAAAACAATTTAACGCAACACGCAATTGCGTAAACGACTATGAAATTAATTTTACGCAAATCAAAATTTACGAGTTTTTTCATCTGAAAGATAGGTCGGAAATGTATCAGTGGTGCCGTTAGCACGTTTAATTTTACGCAAATCGCTTTTGCGTAAAAGAGTAGTTCATCTATTTGACAATTACGCCGTTTGCGTGAAATAAACAGAGGTCCGTTTAACACAAATCGTTTTTGCGTAAAAAGGTAATTCATCTATTTAACGATTACGCTGTTTTGGATCAACTATACGCAGGTTAGAAAATAAAACCGCTTCAATCAGCTACAACCACGTTTATAATCTTTTATATCAACACAATGTGTACTATAATAGATAGATGATTTAATGCGTTATTTTTAAAAATTCGTTGATTGGATTAGGTGGTACATATTTATGTCTAACAATGATGAATATAAAGAAGTACAAGTGAGACGAAAGCGTAAAAAGCTAACTCAAGAAGATAATATGGCGCCTTTAATGGACCATATTCTCGATTTAAGATCTGTCGTTATTAAATCAGCAATCACTGTCGTTTTATGCTTTATTGTGATTTTTGCGACGGTCGGTTGGTGGTTTCCATACGTGTCAAAGGGTGCGAATATTGTCGTATTAGGACCTTTTGAGGTTATTCGTTTTTACTTACAGACAGCTGGTGCGATTAGTATTGGGTTATCAATACCGTTTATTTGTTGGTTCTTATGGGGCTTTATGAAACCAGGACTCGTCGAAAAAGAGACGATGTTTATTAAAAGTTCGTTACCAGGAATGTTAATTTTATTTATAGCAGGTTTACTATTTGGATACTTTGTCGTTCACCCGGTCAGTTATTTCTTTTTAATTTCACTCGGAGAAAAGAACTTTGAAGTAATTGTTACTGCAGATGAATATATGAGATTTTTACTGATGACGACCATTCCGTTTGGGTTAATATTCCAACTGCCTGTTGTCATACTATTTTTAAATTATATTGGATTATTAAATGCAGAAATGATGGTCGCTATAAGAAAATACGTCTATTTTGGACTATTAGTTTTAACGGCGATTATTATGCCTCCAGACGTATTTACACATTTAATAACTTTAACGCCAATGATTGTGTTGTATGAGATTAGTATCGTACTTATAAGAAGACGTGAAAGACGACAACAAAAACGTGCAGAATAAATACGCCTCTAGGGGCGTATTTTATTTTCATTAATGTATAATGAAATCAAACCGTTAGAGGTGAGAATATGAAAACTGAACAACTAATTTCATTACTAAAAATAAAAGAAATATATGGGACGTTACCGGAAGATGTATTCGATATTACAATCGACTCTAGAGAAGTATCTGAAGGAACGATATTTGTCGCGTTAAAAGGTGCAACGACAGACGGGTTTGATTATATCGATCAAGCGATTGAAAAAGGAAGTAGGATGATATTATCAGACCGAAATAGGGAATTACCTGAAGGCGTTGGGTTATTAAAAGTGAAAGACCCAGTAAAAGTGTCTGCGCTTTTTGCAGAGTACTTATATGATTTCCCACATGAAAGTATGACGATGGTCGGTGTCACTGGGACGAATGGTAAGACGACTGTTTCAACGATGATTCATAATTTAAGTATGAGTATGAATAAAAAAAGTGCATACTTAGGAACGAATGGATTTATGATTAACGAAGATACGTATCCATCGTTAAATACGACTCCTGAAACGACTCGTTTGCATAAAAATTTTAATGAAGCGGTAAAAAAAGAAACTGAAGTATTTACGATGGAAGTGTCGAGTCACGCACTAAAGCTTGGGCGTACGTTTGGTGTGGATTTTGATATTGTGATATTTACAAATTTAACACAAGATCATTTAGATTTTCATGGCACGATGGAAAACTACGGGTTCACTAAAGGGCTACTCTTTTCTCAACTCGGTCAAGATTTAAAAAAGACAAAATACGTCATATTAAACAATTCTGATCCGTGGTCAAAAGAATATGCTACGATGACACCTTATGAAGTGATTTCATATGGATTAGATGAAAGTGCAGATTTTTATCCGACAAATATTAAAGGAAGTCTAGAAGGTACGACGTTTACGTTACACACGCCAGACGGTGAGTTTTATGTAGAATCACCATTTGTTGGAGATTACAATATTGAAAATTTAATATGTGCGATTATAAGTGAATGGCTACAAGGATACGACTTAAATGATGTGATTAAAGCAATTAAGCAAATGAAAGCTGTATCTGGTCGTTTAGAAGTGTTAGACAATGAATTACCGATTCATTTAATCATCGACTTTGCACATACGCCAGATGCGTTAGAAAAAGTCATTCAAACAATTCGTCCGTTTAACGATGGTAAATTGATTACAGTGTATGGAATGACTGGTGAAAGAGATTATTCAAAAGCCGAAGAGATGGGTCGTATTGCGAGTCTGTCAGATTATGTCGTAATCACTGTTGATAATCCGGGTAATGACGATAAAAACATGTTAATTGATATCGTCGAAAAAGGGATGACACACGATAATTACACGACAGAAATCGACCGTGAA
This sequence comes from Nosocomiicoccus sp. HMSC067E10, assembly GCF_001810835.1. Classification (NCBI taxonomy): domain Bacteria; kingdom Bacillati; phylum Bacillota; class Bacilli; order Caryophanales; family Staphylococcaceae; genus Nosocomiicoccus; species Nosocomiicoccus sp. HMSC067E10. Next base: position 69,016 of record NZ_KV802771.1, read on the forward strand.
CAAGCGATAAAAATCGCTATAGATTATGCTGAACCTGGAGATACTGTGTTCCTTGCAGGAAAAGGGCGCGAGCCGTATCAAATTATGGAAAATCATATTAAAGAACCGCATCGCGATGATTTGATTGCATTAAATTTTGCGTATAAAAAATATAACTTTCCAGGATATGAAAACTAATAATAGATAGAATTGAATTAAGGAGATTGTATGGGACTTAAAGAAGAAATCAATAAAAGAAAAACATTTGCGATTATTTCGCACCCGGATGCCGGGAAAACGACGCTAACTGAGAAGCTATTACTATTCGGTGGTGCGATTCGTGAAGCGGGTGTCGTTAAAGGTAGAAAGACAGGTAAATTCGCAACATCAGACTGGATGAAAGTCGAACAAGAGCGTGGAATCTCAGTAACGAGTTCTGTCATGCAGTTTGATTTTGACGGATATAAAGTAAATATTTTAGATACACCTGGACACGAAGACTTCTCAGAAGACACGTATCGTACACTAATGGCCGTTGACAGTGCTGTTATGGTCATCGACGCAGCAGAAGGGATCGAACCTCAGACATTAAAACTCTTTAAAGTAGCAAAAATGCGTGGGATTCCAGTGTTTACATTTATCAATAAACTTGACCGAGTCGGGAAAGATCCGTTTGAGCTTTTAGAAGAAATCGAAGAAACGTTAGATATTGAAACGTATCCGATGACGTGGCCAATTGGTATGGGACCAAGTTTCTTCGGGATTATAAACCGACGTACGAAAGAAATTAATCCGTACCGTGAAGAGACGATGTTGAAGTTAAACGACGATTACGAATTAGAAAAGTCTCACGACATCGAAAAAGACTCTGCCTTCCAAGAGTCGATTGAAGAGTTTATGCTCGTCGAAGAAGCAGGGGACGCATTCGATGAAGAAAAAATCGCAACAGGAGATTTAACACCTGTATTTTTCGGTTCAGCATTATCTAACTTTGGGGTTGAAGAATTTTTAGACACGTTTGTTGACTTTGCACCGAGCCCAGAACCACTTGAAACAAAATCAGGTGAAGTAATCGATCCGACAGAAGAAGAATTTTCAGGATTTATCTTTAAAATTCAAGCGAACATGGATCCAAAACATAGAGATAGACTCGCATTTTTACGTATCGTATCCGGTCAATTTAACCGCGGCATGGAAGTGAAGTTACAACGTACAGGTAAAAAACAAAAGGTCACGCGTGCGACGATGTTTATGGCGGATGACACAGAAACTGTAGACGTTGCGTATGCTGGAGATATTATCGGGTTATACGATACAGGTAACTATCAAATAGGAGATACGCTAACATCTGATAAACATATCGAATTTAAAGAGTTACCACAGTTTACGCCAGAGTTATTTATGAAAGTTTCTGCTAAAAACGTGATGAAGCAAAAGCACTTCTATAAAGGTATCGAGCAACTCGTTCAAGAAGGTGCAATTCAGTATTATAAGACGATTCATACGAATCAACCGATTATCGGCGCAGTCGGTCAACTTCAATTCGAAGTATTTGAGCACCGTATGAAAAACGAATATAATACAGATGTCGTAATGGAACCAATCGGCAATAAGCAAGCACGTTGGATCGAAAATGAAGAAGATATCAGAGATCAAATGGATACACAGCGTTCTACACTTGTGTATGACCGTTACGACAACAAAGTATTTCTATTTGAAAATGATTTTGCACTGAGATGGTTTAGCGATAAATACCCTGAAATTAAACTATATAGTTTACTTTAATCAATTAGAACGCGTATAATAATGTCAATGAATAATATATGGGGAGTAACGACTAGTTTACTAGTAACACATCGTCATTACGGCAAATCGCCCGGTGTGTTAAGCAATATTTATTGTTCTGTGAGACCATAGTAATTAGACAGTGTCTATTTACTATGGTCTTTTTTATATTTAAGGAGTGAAGAAATGGATTATACTATATTATTAGAGTACGCATGGGTACTTATTGTACTTGTCGTATTAGAAGGTTTACTTGCAGCAGACAATGCGGTTGTACTTGCGGTTATGGTGAGACATTTATCGCCAAAAGATCGTAAGAAAGCATTATTTTACGGATTGCTCGGTGCATTTATATTTAGAATGATTGCGATACTATTACTCGTTTGGCTCGTACAATGGTGGTTTGTCCAAGCGTTCGGTGCGTTATACTTATTCTACGTTTCGTTTAGTCATTTAAAAGATATATATAAGCATAGAGGTCGATCAGAAGAAGAAATTGACGCATTAATTGAAAAGAACGAAAAAAAGGGTTCAGGATTTTGGATGACTGTACTTAAAGTAGAAATCGCAGATATTGCGTTTGCGGTCGATTCGATTTTAGCAGCTGCAGCTATTGCCCTTGCGTTACCACATGTCGGTGGAGACTTCTTCGGAGTAAACGCAGGACAATATACAGTGATGTTAATCGGTGGTTTACTTGGAGTTATTATTATGCGTTTCTTTGCGAACTGGTTCGTAAAATTACTTGCCGAACGACCAAGTTTAGAAGTCGCAGCATTTACTATCGTTGGTTGGGTTGGTGTTAAGTTAGCAGTGTTAACACTCTCGCATGAAGCAGTTGGTATTTTACCAGAGGAATTTCCACATTCACCAATTTGGAAATTAACATTCTGGGCAGTCATGCTTATCATTATCCTTATCGGATGGTTTGCTGGTGGTAAGAAAAAAGATGTAAAGGGTGATATGAATGCGTAATGATGATGATAGAAGAGAAAACTTTGATGAAAAGTATAGGCGTCGTACGCACGCTTTAGATGAACACGATACAGTTCAATTTGAAAAGATCGATGATGATGATTTAAAAGATGATGTCAAAGACGAGCATGTTGATGAAAGAGAAGCACCATCTCACGATGATTTCCGTGAAGAACATGAAGTACAAAAAGAAGATGCGCCTAAACCAAGAACTAAGCGTGAAAAATCATCATTTTTACCAGGACTACTCGCAGGTATTATCGGTGCGATTTTAGTCGTTTCGTTGTATCACTTTTTATCTAACGATTCAAACAACGCAGATGAAGTCGTAAACAACACAAAAGACACAGCAGAAGTTCGTCAAGAAATTGAAAGTAAGCACGAAGATAAATTAATTACGGATACGATTGTAGCTGTTGAAAAAGCAAAGCCTGCAGTCGTATCAGTCATTAACTTACAAAGCCAAACGAATTTATTTGGTAATGAGTCGTCACTCGCTGAAGCGGGAACTGGGTCTGGAGTCATTTATAAAACAGATGACGAATATGCTTACGTTATTACAAATAATCACGTCATTGATAAAGCAACTGAAGTTCAAGTGAACACGCTTGAAGATGACAGTATAGAAGCAGAAATTCTAGGCACAGATATTTGGACAGATTTAGCAGTTTTAAGAATGCCTAAAGGTAACATAACTGATGTAATCGAATTTGGAGATAGCGATAAATTACTCGTCGGTGAAGAGGCAATCGCAATTGGTTCACCACTCGGTGATATGTTTAGTGGATCTGTATCTAGAGGAATTGTATCTGCATTAGATAGACGTGTACCGGTTGATATTGATGGAAACGGTACGGATGACTGGGAAGCGGCAGTACTTCAAACAGATGCAGCTATTAACCCAGGTAACTCTGGTGGTGCACTCGTCAATAGTAAAGGTGAATTAATCGGTATTAACTCGATGAAAATTGGTTTAGAGAATGTCGAAGGTATTGGTTTTGCGATTCCATCAAACGATGTTAAAGCAATTGTTTCAGAGTTAGAAACTGGTGGAGAAGTGGATCGTCCTTTTATCGGAGTTGGCTTGCTCGACTTATATTTAATTAGTACGAGCGATCAACGTAACTATTTAAAATTACCGAGCAATGTTAAACAAGGCGTCGTTCTTTCAAGTATTGAACCAGGTTCTCCAGCTGAATATGCAGGATTAGAAGAATTAGCGGTCGTTACGAAATTAGATGACACTGAAGTCAATAACGCGATGGAATTTAGACAATATTTATATGGCAACAAAAAATCAGGCGACACGATTACTGTAACGTATTATTTAGACGGTAGACAGTATGAGACTGACGTCCAGTTATAATAAGATTTTAAACGAGCAGTAATGCTCGTTTTTTTATCGTAAATTAAATTGAAAGATTGATTTAATAGGCGTATAGTATGTCTAAAGGAGAGATACTGTGTGAAAATAATCATTAATTTATTAGACCGTATGAGCCCGCAACGCTCGATATTCTTATATTATTTAGGCGCGTTAATTGTTTCTACGTTACTCATGCAACTGCCATTTTTCTATAATGAAGGTACATACATATCATTTATGGATACGTTATTCGTCACAGCTTCAGGTATCTCTGTTACGGGTCTTACGACGGTAAATATTGTCGACACGTTTAATACGTACGGGATTATTCTCCTAATGTTCATACTCAACCTCGGCGGTATTGGTATTATGGCGACGTCGACGTTTATATGGATTTTACTCGGTAGAAAGATCACATTAAGAAACCGAGCAGCAATCATGGTCGACAACAACCAATCCGCAATTGCAGGTGGGGTAAAGCTCGTTTTAAATATCGTGTCTTTACTGTTTTTAATCGAACTGATTGGTGCAATTATTTATACGTCAGTGTTTTATTATTTAACCGGTTCGTTTAAAGATGCACTCCTTCAAGGGACGTTTTTATCAGTATCTGCGACGACAAACGCTGGATTTGATTTATATCATCAATCGTTGATCGGACATAGTACAAACTTCTTTCTTACGGTTCCAGTAATGTTCCAAATCGTTCTCGGAGCGATTGGATATCCTGTATTAATCGAAGTGAAAGAGTTCTTTAGTCATAAAAACCCTCACTTTAGATTTAGTTTGTTTACGAAAGTGACGACGACGATGTATGCGTTACTTTATGTAATTGGTACAGTGTTTTATTTAATCATCGAGTGGAATGGTCCGCGTTTTCAAGATTCATTTATTACTAAAATGATGAACGCCTCGTTTATGAGTGTATCGTCAAGAAGTGCAGGAATCGTTATCGAAGACCCGTCGCTACTAAACGAAGCCACACAGCTTGTTTTAAGTATGTTAATGTTTATCGGATCATCACCATCCAGTGCGGGTGGGGGGATTCGTACGACGACATTTGCGATTTTGTTACTGACAGTAATTGCATTTGCAAGAAGTAAAGAATACCCGACGATATTTAAACGGACGATCGCAAAACAAGATGTTGAACGCGCATTTGTCGTGTTCGTCATGTCAATTGTTTTACTATTTTTAGGAATATCCGTCATCACGTTTGTTGAAGGTGACAAACATAGTTTAATGTCTATCATCTTTGAAGTATCGAGCGCGTTCGGAACGTGCGGGATGTCGATGGGCATAACAAATGACTTACAGACAAGCAGTGAGCTTATATTGATTGCACTGATGTTTATTGGCCGTGTCGGTTTTGTGAGTTTCTTATTAAGTTTTGGCAGCAAGAAAAAGACGATAATCAAATATCCGACAGAGCATTTAACAGTTGGTTAGAAATAAGAATAAAAAGAAAAAAGGCGTAAGCATTCGAGCTTACGCCTTAATCATTATTTTTTGATTGTATATCGTTTATGGTTTACTACTGTCTTTTCAAAATCTTCGTTTTCGTTCCAGTCCTCGTTTATTGTAATGTCGACGATGACTGAATTTTCGTTGATTTTTTCAACTTTACCAAGCATGCCATCGAACTCAACAATATCTCCGATTTCTGCTGGTACAATTTCTACTTCGTCTTTGTTCTTACTCATCGTAACCCCTCCAAATAATCATTATACTATTATACAATTTTCAACTATTTTTCTCAATAGAAGTGTGTATACAACGTTTTTCTCGCTTGTTTTCTTATGTTTTTTGCTGTTGATAAACTCACCCCTAAATGTTTGGCGATCTCAACGAGTGCATATCCATCAATCGTCATAAGTAGCCATGCATATTCTCGCTCAGTTAGTTTTTCTTTTACACCGATTAAATACAAATTCGCATCGATAGAATCGATAGGGATCGTATGTAGAACTCCATCTTCTGTCACTTGATATCGCTCTAATCGACGTGCATTTTTTCGAATTTCATCGATTAAACGTTGATAAATCATCGTGTAGACAAATTGTGATTCTTTACATTTGGACTCGTCGTGCTTGTTTAACGCTTCGTAAACCGCTAATCGGCCAATTTGCATATACTCATCTCGGTCATATAAAATATTCAGCCTGTTAATAATTGAAGCAATCATCGGTTCATACGATATAATCTTTTCCATTGTGACTCCTGTAAGAATCGATTCTTAAATTATTTCCGGATATGTGTAATGTACCGGGTTTTTAATCGTTCAAACAGGCGTCTTAATTAACAAAAGTTAACCTTAACTATAATAATGGTTAACAATGTAATGTATTTAAACATGAAATGATGTATAATTCGTTCTAATACTATAATTTATATGAAAGAGGACTTCCTATGAAAGGATTACCATATTTTACAAGAGACGTTAAATATATAGAACCGATTTATGATCCGACATATATGTGTCAAGCAGTATCAGATTCTGGTATCGTTCAATATAAGAAATCGTCGGAAAACTGGTTAAATGAGTATTTAACATATTTTTATGCGACGAATCTATCTGCAATACGTAAACATGTTCAATTGAATTTCAACATCCATCGTATGATACCGATTTGTGTGGATCTCGAATATCAATTTATTATGTTTCCGTTAAATTCAAATAAAAATAAGAACGTGTATTTTATTAATTTGGCTAAAGTATATCGGTGTATAAAACGTGAAAGTGGTACGACGATTGAGTTTATATGTGGAGATACGTTAGATGTCGAAATTTCATATAACCAATGTGAAAGTCAGTATGTAAAAGCGACGCAAATATATGACAGGTACGTGAAGTTTAGACATTTTAGAAGAAGATATTTAAGCGCAGAAACTAAAAAAACAATGTATAATATAAGCTAATGACATGATGCGAAAAGAGGGATTGTATGGAAATTAAAGTCAAAGTTAAAGATAGTACGCATCAATTACAAATTTTTAAATATAAATTATCACTTGATCAAAAAGTAAGAGATTTGATTGCGTTGTTAACAGACGATTTACCATATTTAACACATGAAGTATCTAAGCTAACATATGGTGAGTATTCGTATAGCGAATTGTATGAAATGAAGTTAAATAAGTTGTTCGATGCTTTAAATAAAGCGAAGTTATCGTCAGATGATTTAACGCTAGAACTCTCAATTTTAGAAAGTAAAGATAAAAATATCGCACACTTAGATTTAGACTATACACAGTTTATTAAAATGTCAGATTTATATATCGATATTAAAAAAACATACCGTGTACCGAACAGTACGATCTTTTATATCCAACAAAATGGAGAGCAGTACGTCATTCGTAAAGAAGAAAACCATTTAGAGTTTTATAGTTTTAGACAACAATTTGACGAAGCGTTTAAAGAAGACGATAGACTCCCATTTTTTGCGATTGAGTATAAATCAAAAGATGAAATGTCTCAAAAAGACATTCATTGGATTAAAAAATATCGATATCCTAAAAAAGAAAAAGAAAATCCATTTATCCATATCGAAGTCGCTAGGATATCACAAAGTATATTAGACGATATTACACGACTGATTCATAGGTTTTACACGATTATTGGGCGTTTTGAACGCGGAAAAGTTCCATTTACTGAGGTCGATAAATTGCCAACGTATATAGAACAAGATGGAAAAGTTACGATTGGTTACGTTCCGATTCTACAACTCGAACGTATTTTACAACAAAAAAAGAGCCCGAATAATTAAGAAAAAAGTTTAAAAATCATGTATGATATAGATAAGACTGAAAGTAGTGAAAGACATGATTAAAAGGGTAGTACATTTACTTGGAATTCCGTTTGTAAATACGACACATGAACAGTTTGTAGACGAACTAAAGAGACGTCTTGAGCAAAAAGAAAAGACGTTCGTCGTAACAGCAAACCCAGAAATTTTAATGAAAACAAAAGAAGATAACGAATTTCAACATGTCGTTAAACGTGCGGATTATGTCACGCCGGATGGTATCGGAGTTGTATTACTTTCCAAGTTAAAAAGACGTCCGATAAAAGAGCGAATTACCGGGTTTGATTTAACGGTCGATTTACTTCAATATGCTGATGACGAAAATTTAAGTGTGTATTTACTCGGTGCAAAAGAGTCTGTCAATAAAGAGGCGGCAAAACAAATTCAATCGACTTATCCGAATTTAAATATTGTCGGCAGACATCACGGATATATCGATATTGATGATGAAAAAATTCATGATGAGATTTATGAACAGTCACCAGATATCGTATTCGTCGCGCTCGGTGCACCAAAGCAAGAATTATTCATCGATCGTCATATTAAAAATGCACAAAAAGGGCTATTCATCGGTGTTGGTGGAAGTTTAGACGTCCATGCGAAAGCAGTGAAACGTGCGCCAGATATTTGGATTAAATTAAACTTAGAATGGTTGTACCGCATGATTAAACAACCAGAACGCATTAAAAGAAATATTAAAGTGTTTAGTTTTATGATAAAAACACTACTAAAAAATGATTAAACGTTAAGGAAGATTCTATGTCAAAACGTAATGTATCAAGTAAAGATTTTATATTATTAGCGAGTATATTAATTGGTGGAATAGTTGCGTCGTTATTTACATTGTTTTTTATTGATAACCAGTACAACGCGACTGCTGAATTTAACGTGCATACGGAAGAATCAGTAGATCCAGGAATTTATGAGGCGATTATTAAATCTGATAAAGTCGTTACAAAACTAAAAGAACAAGAGAACATTACGCTTCCTGTTCAAAAATTAAAAGAGAAGATTACTGTCACGTATAACGAAGATTCAGATACTTTAAAAGTTTCGGTAAGTTTAGACAATAGACGCGACTCTATACTGATCACAGAGAGCCTTGCACAAATCGCTACTGATGAAATAGAAACATTTGTACAAGGGAGTACAGTGGAGTATGTGACAGCTCCAGATGACGGTGTAGTAGAAGACAAGTCACATAAAGTTAAATTAATCTACGTTATTGTTGGGCTTATTATTGGATATTTTGTTGGTACGTTAATTGACACATTTCAAAAACCATGTGTCGGCAAACGTAAATCAGCGGAATCAGATTATACGGTACTTGGTTCGATACCAAAATATTAGTGTAAGTGAGTGATAATATATGTTAGATAATAGAAGACATATCGTAGTGAATGAGCCAGAAAGTGATGTCGCTTTAAAATATTTTAATATCGCAGACCGTATTAAATATTACACACAAAACAAGCAACGAGTGTTATTATTTGCATCTGAATATCAAAAAGAAGGGGTTACGACAATCGCAACTAACGTTGCGATCGCTTTAGCACGTAGGGGCGCGAATGTCGTATATCTAGATGCAAATTTAGACGACCCGACAATTCACGACACATTTCACGTTCAATTAAGAAGCGGTATTACAGATGCGATAGCGACTGACAAAAGCATACTATCAGTGACGTATGACACACCAGTATATGGACTTTCTATGATTCATGTTGGGCTACAAACGTCGATTGGAAACGAAGTCTTTTTATCGAGTAAATTTAAATATATCATTGGCACGTTAAGAAATAAATTTGATTATTGTATTATTGATGCTGGCATGAGAATGTATGACGCGGCGAATGTCGATGCAACTAAAGAAGCAATCGATGCGGCGGTGATTGTAAAAAATAAGGAACGTCATATCGTTCAGTCAAACGAACTGGCTTCAAGACTAGAAGAAAGTGGCATAGAGATTTTAGGTGTCGTCAATAATTTTGATGAAAGTTAAAGGTGAATATGTATGAGTCGATTTACAAATTATTTCTCTAAACATGTGAGAGAACGATTTACAAAAGAAATTGAACTCATCGGTATTAATAGAAGAGGGGGCGACTTTATATTTACTTATAAAGTCCTCCCGTTTATTAATATACGTGTGATTTCAAATTATAATGCGACTGTTTTAATCGATGAAATAGAACACGCAGTTCCATGCGAGTATAATGACGATTTAATTACAGTACGTGTGTCTGAAGCGTATTTTAATGATGAGCCAGACAATCTATCCGTTCAGTTATATTCGTTTAACGAGAAGATGCGTATAAAACGAAGTAAGGAACTTAAAGCGCGTACTCAATATTTTGTGAACAATAAACTATATAACATTAAAGTAAAAAGAGATGTACATATTTCTAAACGATATATGACGTTAAACTTTACTGATGAAACACAACTTGTAAATGACGCGAACGTATTAAAAGATTCTTTAGTGTTAACGTTTAATACGAAAGTGGACAAAGATTCTGTACTCTTTTTAAGTTATATTCATAAGTTCGTAGAAATACCGACGACGTTAGTTGATGATTATACGTTAAAAGTAACGGGGCTAGAACAACTTACAAACGGTGAAGCGGTATTTTATATCGCTCAAAAAGAAGATGTTTATTTATTAAAAGGCAAATTAAAAGAACACGAACTTTTTACTGAATATTATTCGTACACACTTAAGACAGAGCCGGAGTTAACGCTTGAAGTTAAAGAGCATGTGATCGTGCTCGAATCATTTTACGTGAGTGAAATAAAAGATAACGTCGTCACAGTCAATATTCAATTAGAAAAAGATATATTAATCAATCAACCGAAATTAAGTATCTTTAACCCGAGGCTTGATACGTCGGTGGATATCGATTTAACAGATCAATTACGATGTGATATACCAATTGGAGTGCTGATTGACGGATTTACAAATAAAAAAATCAACTTTATAAATGATGGTATCGTGTATCAACTTGATATTCGATATGCAAAAATTACCGATGATATGGTCGGTAAACATCTTCATGACAATGAGTATCTCAACACTCATTTTTATAGAAGAAAAGACAACTACTTAGGTTTTAAAGTATCTCGTCCACGTATAAGAAGACGTATGACATCTATTAAAGACTTTACGTTTAAAGGTTTTATGAAGGGGAGAGAGTCGTTCTCTAATGCTGAGAACGTCATTATATTTGAAGATCGTATCAGTCAAAAAACTGTCGAATATCCAGTAGACGATAAATTTAAAATAAAAGTAGTACCTGAAGATATCATCAATTTGATGAGTCGTGGTAAGACAGTGATTGATATTTACGTCGGTATGAGAAATGAAGACGGCGACATCATCGCAAGAGAAAAAATCCCATACAAACATTCAGATTATAAAAAAGATAATTTTTACGATTTAAAAATTGTTCATGAAAAAGACCGAGAAGTTTATTTACTCGTGACGACAACACCATTTAACAATTTAAAAATCGAAACATTTGTTGTACCAAAATCAGTCAACACGAATGTCACGCGAGACAACAATATATGGTTACTCGGAGAACGTACAGATACTGCACAAGAAAATGGATATGCATTGTTTAAATATTTACAAGACAAACAAGTCGAAGCGTACTATGTGATAGACGGAGAATCTAAAGATTATGAAAAGATTAAAGACGAAAAAAACGTACTCGTTTTTGGTAGTGAAGCACACTATGATATTAGTTTAAGAGCAGGGGTATTACTATGTACGCACGATTTTGAAAATATTTTACCGTACAAACCAGCGAAAGAATTCTTTAACTATGGTGATACTTTTAAAGTGTTTCTACAGCACGGTGTACTCGGTAGAAAACCAGCTGAATATCATAAAAAATACTATGAGGATCCGTTTGATATATTTATCGTATCGAGTTCAAGTGAGAAGTACGACGTCGTCGTTGAAGAGATGGGATACGATGAAGATGAAGTCATCGTTACAGGTCTTGCACGATTTGACCAATTACCGATTGGCAAAAAAGGGAAAGACATATTACTTATGCCGACGTGGCGTGACTGGATTAACACTGACGAACGATTTTTAAACAGTGAGTATTATCACCGTTATAAAAATTTAATCGAAAACGAACGCCTTCATGAAGTACTAAAAAAATATAACGTCAAATTAAATTTCTACCCGCATTATCGTGCACAGCAGTTCTTTACAAAAGAGCATATTGAAGCGACAGATAACATTGAATTTATTACGCTAGGAGAACGTACTGTACAAGATTTACTCATTGAACATGCGTTACTCATTACAGATTTTAGTAGTGTAAGTTTTGACTTTACAATGATGAAAAAACCAGTAATATACTATCACTTCGACGAAGATCGATTCTTTAATAGAGGGATATTACGACCTGTAAATGAAACATTTTTAGGAGATATCGCGGAAACAGAAGAACTTCTGATTAGCTATATCGAAGATTCGATTAAACATAACTATGAAAATAAAGTAAAAGATATTAGTGGCATTATTAAATATCAAGATCAACATAACTGTGAACGTATATATGAAGCGGTGGAACGAAAAAAACTCTAACATTTTTGTTAGAGTTTTTTTATTACAACTGTTTAATCATATCGATATGTGGGATGTTTGCGTCTAAATATTCATCGGAAAAATTTTCATAGCCGAGTTTGTTATAAAATTTAATCGCGTGAGTTTGTGCACCAAGTTTTGCCCATACGTAACCTTGTTGTCTCGCATGAATATGAACGAACGTCATTAAGTTATGTCCGAATCCGAGCTTTCTATATTCTTTTAAAACAGCCATTCTTTCGACTTTAATTGTAGAATCATCAAGCACTCGGTAACGTACTGTACCGGCTGGTTCATCGTTAAATAGTAAAATGATATGAACGCATTCTTCTTCGTACTCATCTAATTCTAAATCAGCTGGAACACCTTGTTCTTCTACAAATACTTTATTTCTAATATCCACGCAATCATCGTAGTATTTCTTATCATCTGTAATATATATATTCATAATAGACACTCCTAAAAAAATAATGACTAGGCAGTACCTAGTCATTATATAACACTATTCATAATTCTCTCTATCATCACGCTCAGGTGGGAAGTATTCATCTCTAGGATTTGTCCCTGGATCGTAATAATAATCGTCATCATTTGACTCATCTAAATATTCTTCTTCTGTTGGTTCAGTGTAGTCTTGTCCGTCAGGTTGACTAACATCTGTGTCGCCTTCATTGTCTTCATAGTTTTCTAATTGTTCTTTTGGAATGTTAAAGCCGTCACCATACTTACTTTTATATGCTGGATCGGCAAAAAACGGTATGTCTTCACCTTCAAGTTTATAATTGTTAATAATATCCTCACCGATTAAAACTGTTGGGTTTAGCCAGTAGGACAGGCGAATATTTGCGAAGTCATTTACGTCTGGTGCTTTTAAATCAAGAATCTCTCGTAACGTTCGACTTAATACAAATAAATGCTCTTCACTTGGTTTGTAGTAATACGCACCAGTATATCCAATATAATCTTCACCGAGTAATCTTGTTGTTTCAAATTTAACATCATGACTTGCAAAATATTTTGCTAAGTTTGTAATTTCATTCATCGTAAAGTTATGTGTGACATTTTCAGATACAACATCGACGAGTTTATCGATTTTTGTAATTGCACCAGTAGATTTTGAACGATTCATAATCGCCTGAATCATTTGCATTTGACGTTCACCACGTCCGAAGTCTGAATCCACTCGGCGACTTCTCACTACCGCAAGTGCCTCTTCACCTGTTAACATTCGTTTTCCTTTTTTTACTTTTATTTTACCTGAATCATCTTGGTTTGGTTCTTCCATATCAAATGGTACATCGAACTCAACTCCACCAAGTGTATTTACGATATCTACTACAGAATCAAAGTTTACGCGAATGTAAAAGTCGACAGGGATATTGAATAAGTTTTCGACTGAATCGACAGCTCCTTCAATTCCACCGAGCGCATGTGCGTGGTTGATTTTGTCGAATGCTTGTTCATCACTAATTAGACTTAGCGTATCGCGAGGGATGTTGATCATTTTAATGACGTTACCTTCACGATCGAACGTAGCTAATATCATCGTATCCGTTCTAAATTCATCTCTTTTTAATTGTTCTTTTTTAGCACGTTTTTCGTTTTCGTCAATTCCTAATATTAGTACTGTAAAACTATCTTCGATATCTACTTCTTCACCATCTTCACGAAGTTTCGACTTATCCTCTAATCCGGAAAATGAAGAGTTTACTCCTTTGTTGACTGTATAGTATATATAACCACCATAAGCGGCCCCAGCAATGCCGAGTACTAAAAGTATGACGAAAATAATTTTAAGGAATTTTTTCATAGTAATCTCCGAACTTCAAAATAATATAATAACCTTTATTGTAACATTGATAAAAGAGTATTTGTATTATTTTGGTTGTTATAATCATTCCAAAGATCTTTAAATTGACGTATTTCTTCCGCAGAGAAGTCATCATTTTTAATCATTTCAAGAATATTATCTGTGCTATATGCGATATTTGTCGTGACGAGAGATTCATAATCATCTATTAAACCTTTTGTATTCTTATACTCATCTAAATCATAAGGATAATAGATAACTGGGCGCATAAGGTTCGCAAATTCAAAGCCGACAGAAGAGTAGTCTGTAATTAAAATATCAGTCACACTTAGCACTTCTTCTAACGAAAATCCGTCATTTAGATCAATGACACCCTTAATATCAGTGTCTAACTGTACAGTAGGGTGTAGTCTTAACGCGATTCTATAATTGCTCGGTAACTGTTGACTCATTTTAGAGATGTCGAGTGGTATATCAGAAATATTAAACTGATTTTCTCGATACGTCGGCGCATACGTTACAACGATAACTTCGTCGTCTAAATTTAAGCGACTTCGAACATTATCTCGAGTCGATTGAATATTCGACTGTTCTCTATAAAAATCAAGACGTGGCATCGCTGCTTTTATGATTTTTTTATCATCAATAGAAAACGTCTGTTTAAAAATATCTGCCATACGTTTAGATCCAGCGACATAATAATCCACATTTTGATACGTTTTTTTAAACCGAGTTTTTGCACAGTCTGGACGGTGTTTAAATGACTCATCCATTAACCCAAACGCCTTTACAGCACCAACCGCATGCCACGTTTGAAATACTTTAACATAAGGTTTTAATGTAGACATACCACCAATTACAGGGAAATGATTATCGACAATAATATTTTTTGCACGACCAATTTCATATAATTCTTTAACGCTTAAATTACTCTGTGTGTACACTTTAACGTTATCAAACGTTTTAAAATCATACTGACGCGATGAAAAAATAATTACTTCATCGTAAAGACGCATCTTTGGATGGCGAATAATATAATCGATATTATCGCCAAAAGAGGTTAAAATCACGACTGAGTTTTTTAATGGTAATACACGCATCAATAAAAAGAAACGTGAGACAATAAAATTGTACACACGTATAAAAAGTTCTTTAATCATTTTGATTCAGATCTTTCTTAATTTTAGTTGTTGATACACCCTCGGTTCTCGGTAGGTATACGACTTCACATAAATCATTTAAAAAGTCGAATTCACCTTCCCAGTCATGACCCATTACGAATGTGTCAATGTTGTGATTTTTTACGTCATCACGTTTTTGATTCCAACTATTTTCTGGAATTACCTCATCGACATATTTAATCGCTTCTAAAATAAGTTTACGATCTTCATATGAGTGATATGCTTCTTTATGTTTTAAGCTATTGAAGCTATCTGTAGATAAGCCGACAACTAGATAATCTCCCATCTCTTTCGCACGTTTTAAAATATTGATATGTCCAACATGTAATAAGTCAAAAGTTCCATATGTTATAATCTTTTTCATTGGATTTCACCTTAATATTTATTTCTATCTTTTCAGTCTATACCAAAACTGTACAAATTACGATTGTTATAGTATATTACTTTACGCATTTTGACAAAACTTCGGTATAATATAGTCTATATATTATAATTAATGAAGAAAGAAAGTAGATTTAAATGAAATTTTTAAAGTCATTTTGGTTAAATATATACAAGTTTATCTTTTTTACTGCAGGTCTAATTCTACCTAAAAATAAAAAGAGAATTATGTTCGAAAGTTTTTTAGGAAAGCAATTCAGTGATAATCCTCGTGCATTATATGAATATATGAAAATGCATTATAGCGAATACGAACTTATCTGGAGTGCGGATAAGCGTCACGTAAAAACATTCGAAGAACATGGCGTGCCGTATTTTAAGAGATTCTCACTAAAGTGGTTAATCGCAATGAATACATCACATATATGGGTTTCAAATAGTAGATTACCCTTATGGATTCCTAAGCCAAGATCTACAAAGTATTTACAAACATGGCATGGTACGCCGTTAAAGCGTCTAGCATTAGATATGGATGAAGTACTTATGGCTGATACAGACACAGAAAGATATAAGAAAAACTTTACTAAAGAATCTAGTAAATGGGATTATTTAATATCTCCGAATCCATATTCAACAGAAATATTTAAACGCGCATTTAACTTTAATAAAGATATGTTAGAGACGGGATATCCTAGAAATGATTACTTAGTCAACTTTAATAATTCGGATTATATTCATAAACTCAAAGTCGAACTTGGAATCAAACGCGGCAAAAAAGTAATTCTTTATGCACCAACGTGGAGAGATAATGAATATCATGAGCGTGGACGTTATAAATTTGATATCCAGCTCGATTTAGAGCATATGCAAAAAGAATTAGGCAATGATTATATAATTTTACTACGCATGCATTACTTAATTGCTGAGAATATAGATGTAGAAAAATACAATGGGTTCGTGTTAGATTTTTCAAGTTATGAAGATATTCGTGATCTATACTTAGTATCGGATATGTTAATTACCGACTATTCTTCTGTGTTTTTTGATTATGCAATTTTAAACCGTCCGATGATGTTCTTTACGTATGACATTGACAGTTACCGTGATGTAGTTAGAGGATTTTATTTTGATTTTGAACAAAAAGCACCAGGTCCTTTATTGTACAATACTGATGAAGTTATAAACGCTATACAGAATATTGAGTCACAAGATTATTCTGTCGTTCGACAAGAGTTTAGAGAAAAGTTTTGCGCATTAGAAGACGGAAAAGCGTCTGAACGTGTAATGAAAAGTATTTTACGGTAATTATTGAAAGGGAATAAAATGAAATCTTTAATTAAACTAATACAAGAACAAATAGAATATTTCTACTTAGCACGACGATTGTCATTATATGAATTAAAAAGTAGTAATAAAAACAATTATCTTGGAATGTTCTGGGAGTTATTAAATCCACTCACACAAATATTAATCTATTGGTTCGTATTTGGAACACTAAGAGACCGTGCACCTGTAATTGTAAATGGCAATGAGACACCATTTATACTATGGCTAATTGTAGGGTTTTTAGTGTGGATTTTTTTCTACCAAGCTTCTATAGAAGCATCTAAATCTATATATACTAGACTTAGAATGTTATCTAAAATGAACTTCCCAATGAGTGTTATACCGAATATTCCTATTTTGTCTAAAATTTATATACATTTTGGAATGCTAGTTATTGCACTTATCGTACATCAAATTTATGGATATTATGTTTCAATTTATTTAATACAGGTCGTATACTTCATCTTTTGTTTATACGTCTTTACTTTTGCATTTGGCTTAATTATGTCGACGTTATCTACAATTATCAGAGATGTGCACCTGTTTTTAAACTCAACACTCAGAATGGGTCTATATGTTTCAGGAGTACTGTGGCCATTAACGATGTTAAGTGATTTCCCGAAAGTGATGTACGTATTAAAATTTAACCCACTTATCTACGTCATTGATGGATATCGATATGCATTTTTAGGTTCAGGGTGGTACATTATTGAACATTGGAAGTATGGATTATACTTCTGGGCAGTAGTATTAATATTATTATTAATAGGTGCAACGCTTCACATGAGATTTAGAAGAAACTTTATTGATTACTTATAGAGGTTGGATAATATGGAGAAAGTTATAGAAGTAAAAGATGTTTCAAAAAAATATACGTTGTTCAATGACTCTAAAGAAAAGTTTTTAAATTTGTTTAATAAAGAAAAATATGGAAAAGCTTTTTATGCACTAGATTCTGTGAGTTTTTCAGCATATGAAGGTGATGTTGTTGGATTTATTGGAACAAATGGATCTGGTAAATCAACATTATCTAATATTATCGCAGGAATTGTACCCGAAACAAAAGGAGAGGTACATACCCGTGGTGATGTTGCTTTAATTGCAGTTGCTGCAGGACTCAATAACAATTTAACAGGCAGAGAGAACATTGAGTTAAAATGTTTAATGCTCGGATTTAGTAAACAGGAAATTAAAGAATTAGAGCCAGAAATAATCGAATTTTCAGAGCTAGGGGAATTTATTGATCAGCCAGTAAAGTCATACTCTAGTGGTATGAGGTCTAGACTTGGTTTTGCAATTTCAGTAAGTGTGGATCCTGATGTACTCATTATCGATGAGGCACTGTCAGTTGGTGATAAGGCATTTGCTGAGAAAAGTTTACAGAAGATGAAAGAGTTTAAAGAGCAAGGAAAGACGATGATTTTCGTCTCGCACTCGCTCGGTCAAATGAAGCAATTTTGTAACAAAATACTTTGGTTAGAATTTGGTCGTGTTAAAGCATATGGTGAAACGAATGAAGTTCTCGGCATGTATGAAAGATATTTAAGAAAATGGCAAAAGATGACAAAGAAAGAACGCGATGAATACCGTAATAATATATTATCGTCTCCAGCCACAACAGATAATAAACAAGAAATAGGTAATACGGTAATCTATTCTCAAACAGATGAGTACATTACAGAAAAAGATGATTATGAACTTCACATGGAAAGTAGATTAGGCCATATTAGAGGTGGTAAATCATCTGTATATGAAGCACCAAATAGTAGAGAGAATGTAAAATCATCTAATGACTTTAAACATCATGTATATTATATTACCCGATCAGCAAATTATAGATTTGAGAAGTATTATTTATTATCGACTTCACGAAGTGCAGAAGATGGAGTCATTGGTTGGATGAAAGAAAAAGACATTCAATCACATACATTTTCTTTAATAGACCAAGATAATAAGCATGTCATATTGAACGGTGAAGGTAGTGCATTCTACATGCCATGGGGCGGTAAGAAAAACTCTGCATTTGGAGACTTAAAGAAACTCACTGATACAGAGATACGTGTCATTGAAACGTGGTTCATCGGTCGTAATATATGGTATAAAGCAATAATTGATAATGAACAAGTTTGGTTGAATGCGAAATATACAAAAGAAAGTGAATAAATTCATAGTAAAATAAAAGAGCCCTTCTGTATTTTTAAAAATATACAGAAGGAAGATTTTATAATCAACCTAGCCACTT
>NZ_KV802772.1:0-14359 GCF_001810835.1 Nosocomiicoccus sp. HMSC067E10
CAACAGAAGAGAAAGACGGCTATAAGTTCGAGCAAATCACAGGTACAGACAACTTAGAGACAGCGGACTACTATAAAGACGGTGTGACAGATGGCACATATACACCTGGTGAGTATCAGCGAATTACGTATGTCTACACAAAGACAGAGCGTGATCCAGAAACAACGCCAGATCCAGAGCCAACGCCTGACCCAGAGCCGACACCAGATCCAGAGCCAACGCCTGACCCAGAGCCAACACCGGATCCAGAGCCAACGCCAGATCCAGAACCAACACCAGATCCAGGAACACCAGGAGAAGAGGATCCTAAAGATCCAGGTAAACCACAAGAGCCAAGTAAACCTGAGCAACCGAATAAACCTGAGCAAAGTAAAACAGTAACATCTTCTAAAGATAAAGAAGACGATAAAAAATTACCGAACACAGGTGAGGCTGAGAGAGATCTTACATTATTCGCTACAGCTTTAGCGGCTCTTGGAGGATTATTAACATTTGGAAGACGTAAAAATAAAAATGAAGAACAATAATCTATAGTTTTTCATGGGCTAAACATACTATATGTTTAGCCTTTTTATTTATAAAATAGATAGGGGAAAAGACATGTGTAAATTGGATGAGATCAATGGCTTTATTAGTAACACATGTATGAAAAAACCTAGTGAAGATTTGGGTGTATTTTTAAGTATTGGAAATAGAGATCATAAAGCTAAAGTTATATTTTTTAAAAATAATGAAGATTTTAAGAATTATTCTATAGATATAATTGAGGAATTTAAAAAAGAATTTGCAGTCTATCCAGAATGGATAAAAATAGATTTTATAACGAAAAAGATATCTATCGAGTTTCAAAATTTAAGAAAAAATTTAATTGAAACAAGAAGAAATTATATAAACTATGGTTTCTCGTTAGATGAAGAATTTGAGTTAGCTTTTTTACCTGAAGAAATTAATGCGAATGCATTTGTGCGTCCAAAAAAGGGGGAGAAAACTACTTTTTATTTATCTCGAAATAATATAAATGGCTACCTAGAAAAACACAGAACAACTCAGAAAAGGTATGATCGTAAAGATTTTAATGACAAAATAGTAACTCAATTTTTCACTAAAGGTTTTATTCTAGATAATAATAAAGGATATGAACTGAAATCCAATGGATATGAAAAAGGGTTAAGGGTCGTTGAAGATTTACATGATGAAATTGATCGTATGATTTATTCAGCGACTTGTTTTTTAAAAAATGAAATACAGTCTAATGGTAAATATATATATGGATATTTTCCACACTTTGATAAGAAGATAAATTTTTATAATAATTTAAGACATAGCTCGTCTACCTACTCTTTAATAGAAGGGTTAAGTTATATTAATGAATCATTAGAGTCCGTAAAAAAGCCAATTGAATATATAATTGAAAATTATTTGTACGTTAAGGATGGAAAAGGGTATATTTTTGATGATACAAAAAATACAAATGAAATAAAATTAGGACAAAATGCAGCATTTATATTCGCGATTTGCGAATATTTAAAGCATGAAAAAAATGAAGAGTATCTCAAAGCCGCACAACTTGTAGCTGAGGGAACAGTTAATATGATTAATGATAACGGTGAAACAGTTCATGTGCTAAGTTATCCAACACTAGAGGTTAAAGAGAGGTATCGTATTGTTTACTATGATGGAGAAGCAGCGCTTGGTCTTTTAAGATTGTATCAACATGATGGCAATAAAAAATGGCTCAATGCAGTTAAAAGTTTATTTGAGAAATTTATTAGTAGGGACTACTGGAGATATAATGATCACTGGTTAGGGTATTGTGCAAATGAGATGGTTAACATTATACCAGATCGTAGATATTTTGAGCTTGGTATTAAAAACGTTTCTACAAACTTAACTTATATTTATAAGCGTGAAACAACATTCCCAACATTTATGGAAATGTTAACCGCATCTTATAAACTTGTGCAAAAGGCAAAAGAAAAAGGATACGGTGATCTGGTTGAGAGTTTGATAGATGAAGACTTTTTAATAATGACATTACATAAAAGAGCTGATTATCAAAGAACAGGCTATTTTTATCCAGAGATTGCTATGTACTTTAAAAATCCAAATAGAATATTGGGTGCTTTTTTTATTAAACACCATGGCTATAGAGTTCGTATTGATGACATTGAGCACTATGTTTCGGGCTATATACAATATCAAAATCTTTTTAAGTCATAGTTTGAATAGTTTTATAAACGATTAGTGATAAGATGATAAGAAAAAAGATAAATCTAAGGCTAAGATATTCTGGCTTTTTTTCAGCTGGTTCTTCGAAGTCATTATTTTCAAATTGACGTTCAATTTCCTCGTTGATTTCGTCAATTGTTTTATCTTTATCATTATAATTCATAATTTTTAACTCCTATAGGTAAAAGTAAGTTTATTTTATCATTAAAAATGAATTATAGAAAGGATACCTTATATGTATACGTTAAAACATTTAAAAAACTTAACATTAGGTAAACTGTATAATACTGAAGGCAATGAAAAAGTAATTATCAATGATTTCGAATATCTTCATAAGAATGTTAAAAATAACAATACAGCGTTGTTTGTTATTAATGAAAAAAACTGGAATAAAACATTTTCACAGAAGAGAAGAGAAATGCCTATCGAATTATTAGTGCCAAAAAACTTTAAAACCGCAGGCTTAATTATAACTGAAGAATATATTGAATATATCGATGATAATATTCCTCAGCTTGTTGTACAAAATATGGTGGAAGCAATGTTTACTATTGCAAAAAAATCCAGACTAAACTTTAAAAATAATGTTATAGCTATTACGGGTTCAGTAGGAAAAAGTTCAACTAGATTAATGATTAAGCAAGTGTTGAAAGATTATAATGTGTTAGAAAATGAGCATAACTTTAATACTAGACCTGCAGTTTGGTTATATATGTGTAAACTTTGCCAAAATCCAGATTTTGCGGTAGTAGAAGTTTCGTTAAATGCCTTAAACGAGCGAGGTAATATAAGTCTCGATTTAAGACCGGATGTTGCAGTGGTAACGCCAATTGGAGAAGCACATCTAAGTACTATTAATAATACTCAGCAAATAGCAAACTTTAAGTCCAGACTACTTGATGGACTAAATGATGAGGGTACCGCGGTTATATCGAACACACATAATATGAGTGAGTATTTAATTAATCGTGCAAGAGAAAATAATTTAAAAGTAATCACTTATGGTGATGAACAAAGTGATATAAAGTTAAAGCAAGTTAAGTCATTTAAGGGATACAGCGAAATTACACTTGAAAGTCTTAATGAGTTAGTTAAATTTGATTTAAAACAATTTGGTAGAGGTATGATTGAAAATGCAGAAGCAGCATATGCTACAGTGCTCTCTCTTAATATCAATAGTTCAGCAATGAATTATCTAAGTGACATTAAACTTTTTGATAAAGTACTTAATACTAAGAAAATACTTAATAGGAATGGTGTTATCACTATATTAGATGATACCCATAATGCTTCATTGCCAGCGATGATTAATGCTATTGAAGCATTTAACGAGCAGGCTAAATTTTATAGTGGAAATAAAATTATTGCACTTGGTAAAATAAATGATCTTGGAGAAAATAGTATTGATATTCATAGAAAGTTAATACCAGTTTTAAATGCTTCTTGTGCAGACTATATTTTTTGTTTAGATCAAGAATTACGACCAGTTGTGATGGGAATCAAAGGAAAAGTAGCCACTTGGTTTAGAGATAGTACGGTGTTAAAAGATCACTTAAAATATTTTATGAATCATAATTCATACACATTACTAAAATCTAGTCATGGCGGAACAAAATTTAAATCTATGGCAATGGAGCTTATTGACGAGCTACCACTTGTGGAAAATGATGCGATGCGCACAGTACAACACAAAATAGGAATAGATGGTATCTCCCATTTATTAATTGAAAAAAATGGAAATGTTCTGGAAAGTCTTAATGTCGAAAATTCAAAAACAATAGAGGGACTAAGTCCACTCTTTTATTTTATAGAAGCTAAAGAAAGAAATATTGAGAATTATGAAGTTATTGATAACAAAGAGGATAATCGTTCGATAATGTTTGATGAACTGCTAGAAAGGATGCGTAACAAGCCTTCAAAGCAAGAAATAAAACTACTCTCAAGTGAATTATTTAAAGACGAGGTATCAAGAAGAAAAGCAATCAATCAGTTTATTGCTGATAATAAATTGACGGAAACAGCAATAGTTACTGTAACTGGTGAGTTTAGTGTTAAAGAAAGACAATCATTTTCTGTTACTGATTTATTAAAAATATATATAAACTATCCATATATATTAAATGACGATAATACTTTTATTTTTGGCGATCAGTATAATTACGGATTTAGACCTTTTGGAAACAATATTCGAATATTTATTTCTAAAGAAGGTTATTAATAATACAAGTATAAGTAGTTCTTAAATTTAAGAACTACTTATTATAAACTTGTTGACACTCTATTTTAGTTAGTGATATAATAATTAAGGTTACCGTACAGATGGTAACGGATGACTTTTGAAATTGTAAGAGTTGCAGAATTCTTACAAATTTTTTATTGTAAAAAAATGAACCACCTGGATGTGTGGATTATTAAAATGAAGAAGGGAGGACACTCAATAAAATGCCTACTATTAACCAATTAGTAAGAAAACCTCGTCAATCGAAGAAAGCTAAATCTAAAGCACCAGCACTGAACAGAGGGTTTAACAGCCTTAAGAAATCAGTAACGCACAACAACTCACCACAAAAACGTGGCGTTTGTACGCGTGTTGGTACGATGGCGCCACGTAAACCGAACTCAGCTTTACGTAAATATGCACGTGTTAGACTTTCTAACAACATGGAAGTTAACGCGTACATCCCAGGTATTGGCCACAACTTACAAGAACACTCAGTTGTTTTAATCCGTGGTGGTCACATCAAAGACTTATCTGGGGTACGTTACACAGTAGTTCGTGGAGCACTTGATACTTCAGGTGTTGAGGGACGTAAACAAGGACGTTCTAAATACGGTGCTAAAAAAGCAAATTCATAATTTAGCGTAATATATAGAATCAATTCATGGAAGGAGGCTACTTAGTATGCCACGTAAAGGTCCAGTACCTAAGAGAGACGTATTACCGGATCCAATTCATAACTCTAAGTTAATTACGAAGTTAATTAACAAGTTAATGATCGACGGAAAACGCGGTACGTCACAAAAAATTCTTTACAGTGCGTTCGAAATCGTAGAAGAGCGTTCAGGTAGAGACGCAAACGAAGTATTCGAAGAAGCATTAGAAAACATCATGCCATTACTAGAAGTTAAAGCACGTCGTGTTGGGGGTTCTAACTACCAAGTACCAGTTGAGGTACGCCCAGAAAGACGTTCAACTCTAGGTCTTCGTTGGTTAGTGAATTACTCACGCCTACGCGGAGAAAAAACAATGGTAGAACGTTTAGCAAACGAAATTCTTGACGCAGCTAACAACACTGGTGGTGCGGTTAAGCGTCGTGAAGAAATGCACAAAATGGCAGAAGCTAACAGAGCATTCGCACACTACCGCTGGTAGAATTGTGGATCTCGGTAGTATAAATTTATTTTTAAAAACTTGGAAGGAGCAACAAGTTCTATGGCAAGAGAATTTTCTCTAAAAAATACTCGTAACATCGGTATCATGGCACACATCGATGCTGGTAAAACGACTACAACAGAACGTATCCTTTATTACACAGGCCGTATCCACAAACTTGGAGAAACTCACGAAGGTGCATCACAGATGGACTGGATGGAGCAAGAACAAGACCGTGGTATTACAATCACATCTGCAGCAACAACTGCACAGTGGAAAGGTCACCGTGTAAACATCATCGATACACCAGGGCACGTAGACTTCACAGTTGAAGTTGAACGTTCTTTACGTGTACTTGACTCAGCTGTAACAGTATTAGACGCTCAATCAGGTGTTGAGCCACAAACTGAAACAGTTTGGAGACAAGCAACAAACTATGAAGTTCCACGTTTAGTATTCGTTAACAAAATGGATAAGATCGGTGCGGACTTCGACTATGCAATCGGTACAATCAGAGACCGTCTACAAGCTAATGCACACGCGGTACAATACCCAATCGGTGCTGAAGACGAATTCAGAGGTATCATTGACTTAGTTAAAATGAAAACTTACCTTTACCACGATGACCTAGGTCAAGACGTAGAGGAAGTTGAAATTCCAGCAGAATTCGAAGATAAAGCTCAAGAAATGCGTGAAGCATTAATCGAAGGTCTTGCAGACGTAAACGAAGACGTTATGGAAGCATACCTTGGTGGAGAAGAGCTTTCAGAAGAGACTCTTAAAGCTGCAATTCGTAAAGCGACTTGTGACGTAGAGTTCTTCCCAGTATTCTGTGGTACAGCATTCAAGAACAAAGGTGTTCAGTTATTACTCGATGGAATCATCGATTACTTACCATCACCACTTGAAGTAAAACCAATCGTTGGTCATATGGCTAACGATCCAGAAGAAGAATATATCGCGAAACCAGGAGACGACGAGCCTTTCACAGCGTTAGCGTTTAAGGTTATGACAGACCCATTCGTTGGTAAATTAACATTCTTCCGTGTGTACTCTGGTTCATTAGACTCAGGTTCATACGTATCAAATACAACAAAAGGAAAACGTGAACGTATCGGTCGTATCCTACAAATGCACGCAAACTCTCGTGAAGAGATTTCAACTGTTTACTCAGGAGATATCGCTGCAGCAGTAGGTCTTAAAGACACTGGTACAGGTGACACGTTAACTGAAGAAAAACTCGGCGTGATCTTAGAATCAATGGAATTCCCAGAGCCAGTTATTCACTTATCAGTTGAGCCTAAATCAAAAGCGGACCAAGACAAAATGTCTACAGCTCTTGTTAAATTACAAGAAGAAGACCCAACATTCACAGCATACACTGACAATGAAACTGGACAAGTTATCATCGGTGGTATGGGTGAGTTACACTTAGACGTTCTTGTACACCGCATGAAGTCTGAATTCAACGTTGAATGTAACGTAGGTGCTCCAATGGTATCTTATCGTGAAACATTCACTCAATCAGCACAAGTTCAAGGTAAATTCAGCCGTCAGTCTGGTGGACGCGGTCAGTACGGTGACGTACACATTGAATTCACACCAAACGAACAAGGTGCAGGATTTGAATTCGAAGACGCAATCGTTGGTGGGGTAGTTCCACGTGAATATATTCCATCAGTTGAAGAAGGACTTAAAAACGCTCTAGAAAACGGTGTTCTTGCAGGATACCCATTAGTAGACGTTAAAGCGAAATTATATGATGGTTCTTACCACGACGTCGACTCATCTGAGATGGCGTTCAAAATCGCTGCATCACTTGCATTAAAAGAAGCAGCTAAAAAATGTAAACCAGTTCTTTTAGAACCAGTTATGAAAGTTGAAATTGTTATGCCTGAAGAATATCTAGGAGATATTATGGGAGACGTAACAAGCCGTCGTGGACGTGTAGAAGGTATGGAAGCACGCGGTAACGCACAAGTCGTTAACGCATTCGTACCACTATCAGAAATGTTCGGTTACGCAACTTCATTACGTTCTAACACACAAGGACGCGGAACTTACTCAATGGTATTTGATCACTACGAAGAAGTTCCAGCTTCAATCTCAGAAGAAATCATTAAGAAAAACACTGGAGAGTAATCTCTATACTTGATTTTTTCTCGGGAAAAAGGTATAAACAGTATAGGTATTAATTCGTCCACTTTTAATTAAGTGGGCGAATGAAATTATAAAATTTCTAAATTACAAGGAGAGATATTTCAAATGGCTAAAGAAAAATTTGACCGTTCGAAAACGCATGCTAACATTGGTACTATTGGGCACGTTGACCACGGTAAAACTACATTAACAGCAGCAATTGCGACTGTTTTATCTAAAAAATACGGTGGAGACGCTCAGTCATACGACCAAGTAGACAACGCTCCAGAAGAAAAAGAACGTGGAATCACAATCAACACGTCACACATCGAGTACGAAACACCTAACCGTCACTATGCACACGTTGACTGCCCAGGACACGCAGACTACGTTAAAAACATGATCACTGGTGCTGCACAAATGGACGGAGCTATCTTAGTAGTATCTGCTGCAGATGGCCCAATGCCACAAACTCGTGAGCACATCTTACTTTCACGTAACGTTGGTGTTCCAGCATTAGTAGTATTCTTAAACAAAGTTGACATGGTTGACGACGAAGAGTTATTAGAATTAGTAGAAATGGAAGTTCGTGAATTACTTTCTGAATACGACTTCCCAGGCGACGACATTCCTGTAATCGCTGGTTCTGCTCTTAAAGCTCTTGAAGGTGAAGAAGAGTACGAAGAGAAAATCATCGAGCTTATGGAAGCTGTTGATGAGTACATTCCAACTCCAGAGCGTGACTCTGACAAGCCATTCATGATGCCAGTTGAGGACGTATTCTCAATCACTGGTCGTGGTACAGTAGCTACAGGACGCGTTGAGCGTGGACAAGTTAAAGTTGGTGAAGAAGTTGAGATCATCGGTCTTACAGAAAAATCTTCTAAAACAACTGTAACTGGAGTAGAAATGTTCCGTAAATTATTAGACTACGCTGAAGCTGGAGACAACATTGGTGCGTTATTACGTGGTGTATCACGTGACGACATCCAACGTGGACAAGTTCTTGCTGCTCCTGGAACAATCACTCCACACAGCAAATTCAAAGCAGAAGTTTACGTTTTATCTAAAGAAGAAGGTGGACGTCATACTCCATTCTTCACAAACTACCGCCCTCAGTTCTACTTCCGTACAACTGACGTAACTGGTATCGTAAACTTACCAGAAGGTACTGAAATGGTTATGCCTGGTGACAACGTTGAAATGGACGTTGAGTTAATTTCACCAATCGCGATTGAAGACGGTACACGTTTCTCAATCCGTGAAGGTGGACGTACTGTAGGATCAGGTGTTGTAACTGGAATCGACGCATAATTAATTTTATGTCACAATATAAACACTCGGGGACTTTCCTCGAGTGTTTTTTTATATCGGAGGTAACAGATGAAATACATTAAGTACGCACTCGTTTTACTAGTAACAGTTTTTTTATCAGCATGTAATACAGAATCATCAGTGTTTGAAAATAAATTAGACGACAACTACACGATGACGATCACAGTTAACCATAGCGATGAAACGCTGCGCTCAGTAGAGTTTGAAATCGTGAGTCTCGTACCGAAAGAGCAAGCGTCTAATTTCGTTGAATCAACGGACTTAAATTTCACAAAGAAAGAT
Organism: Nosocomiicoccus sp. HMSC067E10; assembly: GCF_001810835.1. Classification (NCBI taxonomy): domain Bacteria; kingdom Bacillati; phylum Bacillota; class Bacilli; order Caryophanales; family Staphylococcaceae; genus Nosocomiicoccus; species Nosocomiicoccus sp. HMSC067E10. Next base: position 9,359 of record NZ_KV802772.1, read on the forward strand.
TACGAACAACTGGAGGAGTTCTACTCAGAGCTGAATCAGTTCGAAGGCGTTAAAACGAAGACAAAAGTAAAAGACGCTGGTGATAACGTCGAGGTCAACATTACAGGAGTTGAAAATGTTAAAAACGGGAAAAGTATCATCGGAAACACAGAGAAGGACGGTACGTTTTCTGACGTTAAAAAGTTTTTAACAGAACAAGGATTTAAAGAGAAGTAACGTTGACTCTTTTTAGCTCAAGTAGCTTGTGGTAGATAGTCGAGAGGAGAAAATGATGACAATAAATTATAGTAATGAAAAATATATTGATAAAGAACGATTAGAAAGCCTTTATAATGATGTAGAGTGGTATGCTTATACAGATGACTTAGAGCTTTTACAGCAGGCGATTGAGCAGTCGTTATATGTTTTAACAGCGTGCGAAGGCGACAAACTCGTAGGGCTGATTCGTGTTGTCGGTGATGGTTTAACGATTATTTATATTCAAGATATACTTGTGTTAAAAGAGTATCAAAATCAAGGCATCGCGACTGAAATGTTGCAACACGTTTTAAATAAATATGAAAATGTCAGGCAGAAAGTTTTATTAACTGATGAAGCACCTGATGTAAGACACTTCTATGAAAAGAATGGTTTTGAATCTTGCGACAAAGGTGAGTTAGTTGCCTTTGCGAATTTAAATTAGGCTTGTTAAATAAATAAAGTCCTATGATCGAGTGTGGTCATAGGACTTTTTTAAGTGCTGGTAGTTTGCCTGCTCGAGATCTGGCTAGCGCGCGATACTTTTCATCGCTTCGCTTCTTAAGCGTCTGTTGTAGTTTTTTATCATAAAAATAACGAGCACTGCGTCAATGACCCACCAAATTGTGATTGGAAGCATCGTCACTGCAGTCGCGAGGCCAAACGTGACTAATGTTAGTATGCCTGAAATAATCAGCACGACAATCATTAAAATGCCCGTGATTGTTTTGCCGACGTAGAAACGATGCGCGCCTACCGCACCTAGAAAGAACCATAGTATATAGGCAACGATGAGACTCTTTTTCTCATTAGAAACATATTGCTCAATGTACAATTTTTGGTCGACCGTCAGATTTCTCATAAAATCACTCCTTTATCAATTATACCATTTAGCGTGGGATGTGGAGGTGGTGCTTTTTATCATTGAAAGAGTAATAATACTACTCTCCTTGATTTTAATTAACAAAAAAATCATGATTCTGTTAGATATCCGGATATATTTAACAAATTTCAGGTGTCTGGTCGGAGTTTTGTTAAATATATTTTTTTATCTAACAAAAACGCAGCCGAACTCTGAGTTTTTGTTAATTATCTTGATATATCTAACAAATTAGCGAGTTTTGTGTAAATAGAAACCACTATTCATCTTTCAAAAGCTCTTCAAATAACTCTTTTTTTAGACCTGCTGCTGCGAATGGTCCTTCTATTGAGATTTTGAAAAGGATTTTAGCCATCTTTTCTGGGCTTTTCTTCATACCACTATTTAACCACTGCTGAATTACACCTAAGTGTGCTGATGAAATGTAAGCTATTAAAATGTTTTTTGGTACGAGTGACTCATTTTCATCAAATAATAGATCACTATGTTCGTTAAAAAACTTTTTCCACATAAAATCTTTTATTGTAGATTGAAATGATAAATCACCTTGTTGTCCGAGCATTGCTGAAAAAATTTTTTCGTTTGTTTCAACATATTTAAAAACAGCGCTCACACCATTTATAGGATGGGTCATAGTATCTTTTTTATTCGCAATATCTAGAATGTTATTTCTCTCAGCTTGTGTCATTTCTTCGATAACTTTTTCTTGCATTTGTTTCATTAAATCATATTTATCTAGATAGTGGATATAGAAAGTGCCGCGGTTTATCCTAGCACGCGTCGTAATATCTTTAACTGTAATTTTCTCAAATTCTTTTTCCTTCATGAGTTCTAAAAAAGAATTTTTAATAGATTCTTTTGTACGTTCAACTCTTAAATCTCTTTCTTTATTTTCCATTAAAAAAACTCCTCACTGAACATTTTTTAAATACTGTTCACTATACGACATTTTTAAAAGAATGGTTATTGTGTCATTAATCTATCCTTCATATAATTAATATACAACACAGTGTTCATTCATATAATTATTATAACAAATTTCAGGAGGTTATATACAGTGAAAAAGATTAAGTTAGGCATGATACCAGTCGTTGCTGTGCTTTTATTAGTGATTTTAGCGACAGCTTTTTATCCGGCATACAATCCACAGCCGAAAAATATTCCTCTCGCAATTTTTACACAAGATGAAGGAATCGAGCAGCAAGGTGAAGTGGTAAACATCGGTGAAGAATTCGTGAAGAAGGTGAAGTCGAATGATGGCGATGAAATAGAGTGGCACGAAATAAAGAACGATGAAGAACTAAAAGAGGGCCTAGAAAACAAAGATTTTATCGGTGCATTAGTCATCGAGAAAGATTTTACTAAAAAAGCGATGAGTTCTGCTCAAAGTATTTTAATCAATCATAAACAAGCAGAAATGAAACAGTTAATTGAATCTGGAAAATTAAGTGAAGCAGAAATTGCAAAGATGATGAAAAATCAACCAGATCCGTCTGAGATGGACGAAATTAAACCAGAACAAGCGAATTTAGAGATTATCATTAACCAAGGTGCTGATGCACAATTATCACAAATAGCGACTCAAATTCTAAATAAAATTACGGATACAATGAATAATCAAATTAGTAATCAAAGTTTATCGATATTATCAGAGAATGATGTAAATGTATCAGCAGCAGAAGTTGAACAGTTAACACATCGAGTTAAAGTAGAACAAAAGATAATGAACGAAGTGAAAGACCATCAAGCTAACGGAAATGCGCATAGAGTCATGTTTGTTCCAATTTGGCTAACTTCTATGATAATTTCAGTATTATCTTATCTGATTATTAGAAATAACAAGGATAATCTAGAAGGTGAAAACCGACATAAACTAGCGATAGCATTACCGACGATGATTGTAATTACTAGTATAGTTGCTGGATTTACTTATGTTTACTACATGGACTGGGTGATGGGATTCAATTTTAATAACACTCTATTAACTGCGACATATATATCTATTGCAATACTAGGATTCACATCATTGATTGTTGGATTCCTCGCATGGATTGAATTCGCGACTATTCCTATCTTCATGTTATTCTTATTCTTTACGATGCAAGCAGTTATGCTACCAAAACAAATGTTACCAACGTTCTATCAAAATTACGTTGTACCATGGAACCCATTTGTAAAATATGCAACAACATTAAAAGAAATACTATACACAGGTGGATCGCTTGGAAGCGGTGGTACAGTATGGATGTTTGCGAGTTTCGCGATTATAGGACTCGGACTTTTAGTAATATCGATTTATACGAAATATAAAAAAGCATAGAGATGAATGGAATCTAACCCTCGTAAGACGTGGGTTAGATTTTTCTATATACGGATGCATTGGTAGGTGTCTTGGAGTGTTTTATCTTCTAAAGGATAAAAAAACTCTTTCGTGGGATTTTATCTAACAAAAATATCCTAGTTTTGTTAGATATCCGGATATATTTAACAAATCAGCAGAATTTTTGTAATTTAAAAGAATAAAAACCCTCTGAAGCGTTTATTTTCTAGGAAATCGCGTGTTCACTGAAAGTTTTAAAAGATAAATCGCACTTTCCTAGCATATGTGTTTAGGAGGGATAAAAATGACAATAAGTGAATTAGAGTTTTTGGAAAGAAGATATGATTTGGACCGAGAGCAACAGCTTGAACTCGAGTTAGAGAGAAAAGGCAAGGTTGGAGAATTTTATTTTAAAAGTTTAATGGACAATAAGTTAAATGATAATATCGCGGTGATCACTGATTATCGTTTTGAAAGTGGCGGAAGTGAATGCCAGATTGATTTTTTAATCGTGTTGAATAATACATGCATTATCATTGAGATTAAAAACTTCTATGGTGATTTTGAATTGCGAGATGATGGTTTTTATCGTTTAAATCCTTTGCGTAAAATAAAGAATCCGCTGTCTCAAACAGAACGTGCAGAGATTATGTTAAAAAATCAGTTGAAACGGCTAAATTTAAATTTAGATGTTCGATACTATGTGGTGTTTGTAAATGATCAATGTTCGCTTTATCAGTTAACGCGTGATAAGCCGATTGTGATGGCGAGTCAACTGAATCGATTTTTAGAATCACTAAATGAAGAGGCATACGATAAGAATCATAGCTATACGTTGAAGAAATTAGAGTCTGCTCGACTGAAGGAGTCTCGTTATCATCTTGAATTGAAATTGGATTTTAGTCAGGCGAGAAAAGGTCTAACGTGTCAAAGTTGTTCGGGATGGCTTGAGGTCGAGACGTATAATAGTTTGAAATGCCGATCGTGTGGTGCTGATGAAAAAATCGAGGACGCGATAAGAAGAAGTATTACCGAGATGAAGACGTTATTTCCGAATGATGCGATTACATTGAGTCGTTTAAGTGAATGGATTGGGCACGCGTATACACCAAGCAAGCTGCGACGACTATTAAATTTGATCTGTCACAGTCACGGAGATAAGAAAGGACGACATTATACGTTAAAGGGAGATAATACACTTTCGTAAAAATATAATTAATAAAAAAACCTTGATTCTGTTAGTTATCCGGATATATTTAACAAATTTTGGCGGTGAGGCAGACTTTTTGTTAAATATATTTTTTTATCTAACAAAAACATGTTGAAATCCTAAGTTTTTGTTAATTATCTTGATATATTTAACAAATTAGCGAGATTTTTGTAAATAAGCGCTGCTCAGAAGGTTATTTATCTTTTATAATGATAAAAATACACTTTCTTAAAATTATAATTAACAAAAATATCATGATTCTGTTAGATATCCGGATATATTTAACAAATTTCGGGTGTGAGGCAGACTTTTTGTTAAATATAGGTCAAGTCTTAAATATTGTGTAAAATAAAA
>NZ_KV802773.1:0-23646 GCF_001810835.1 Nosocomiicoccus sp. HMSC067E10
ATCTCATAAGAGACTTTGTCTACAGCCTGAAACGGCGTGCAGTGCACGCCGTTTTTTGCTTTGTGGTTGCTTTTTGTTAAAATAACGCCACTGTTGTTAACGCAAAACGGATTTGCGTGAAATAGTTTTTCATCATTTAACACAAAAGCGATTTGCGTCAAATCAGTCCTGCATACGTTAACGCAAATGCTCTAATCGTTAAATTAACGAAGCACCTTTTAACGCAAAACGGATTTGCGTCAAATAGTGACTCAAAGCCTAAGTAAAACTATCCTATTCATACTTCGGATTCGTCATTTCTTCGATGAGAATATATAAATGATAATAGATGAATAAAAACGCCGTGCCATATGGGTTTAACACACGATCAAAGTCCGGCATCGGTACGAGTTTTCGCTTCGATGATAAATCGATGAAGTGATGCTTTTCTTCGAGTTCCGCTTTATTATCTTTATTTGTATTTGAAACTAAGACGTAGTCGATAAACTCGTCGTCGAGTTGATCGACGAATGCTTTTACTTCTTCTGTATATTCTTTTGTGATGATTAATAGACGGTCTGGTGTTGTGATATCTTCGATGGAATGGAACGGTTGAATCGATGGGATACGTTCGTCATTGTGTAAAAAATAATCTTCAAAAAATGTGGCTTCGTTAAATGTCTTTAATAATATGTTCCCTTCAGACATCGTTGCTTGAGCGAGTAATCGTGCAGCGATTTCTATTTCTTCTTCTTGATTTTCTATCGTGTTAAACACATTTGTCATTTGTGTATGTAGTATTTTATCCATAGTAACTCCTTTAGTTATATCGTTTAATATATCGTATCATGATGAATTCGTTGAAGAGAGAGAAATACTTATTTATAATGACAGTATATATGTGAAAAGGGGAACATAAAAGAGATGAAATATTTTATTGATACAGCGAATATGAATGAAATAGAAGAAATATATAAATGGGGCGTATTAAGTGGTGTAACGACAAATCCATCACTTGTCGCTAAAGAAAAAGATATATCGTTTCACGATCGTTTAGTTGAGATTTGTGAACTTGTCGATGGGCCTGTGAGCGGTGAAGTTATTTCACTAGAAGCTGAAGGTATGATCGAAGAAGGTCGCGAACTTGCTAAACTACATAAACATATCGTCGTTAAAATTCCGATGTGTGCTGAAGGTATGAAAGCTGTAAAAGTGTTATCTGAAGAAGGCATCAAAACGAACGTGACGTTAATTTTCAATACGGTACAAGCGTTAACAGCAGCGCGTGCTGGTGCGACGTATGTGTCACCGTTTATCGGTCGTTTAGACGACATCGGTTTAGACGGATTACAGCTAATTGAAGATATTCATGATATCTTTTTCATCCACGATATTAACACAGAGATTATCGCCGCTTCGATTCGTAACGAAGGACATGTACACGGTGCTGCATTAAGAGGTGCGGACATCGCAACGATTCCATTTAAAGTGCTTAAAAAGTTAACGGATCATCCTTTAACAGATAAAGGAATCGAGCAATTTTTACAAGACTGGAATAACCAGTAAACCGAAGACACACAGGAGTGGAAGACATGGAACAAGTCATTCAAATAAACGGGGGTCACACACTTTCTGGTGAAGTGTATGTGAGCGGTGCTAAAAACAGTGCCGTCGCACTCATTCCAGCTACATTAATGGCGAGTAGCGGTGAAGTGACGTTAAAAGGACTGCCGGATATTTCTGACGTGAAAACGTTAGTAAGTATACTAGAAGATTTAAATATAAAAACGAAGTTATCAAATCATACACTTACAGTCGATGCGGAAGATGCTGTTAACGTTCCACTAGCAGATGAAAAAGTAGAATTATTACGTGCATCATACTATATGATGGGCGCGATGCTTGGACGCTTTAAAAAAGTAGTCATTGGTCAACCAGGAGGATGCCATTTAGGCCCGAGACCAATCGATCAACATATCAAAGGGTTTGAAGCACTCGGAGCGACAGTTAAAAATGAGCACGGTGCACTGCACATCGAAGCAGAAGAACTCGTCGGTACAAAAATTTTCTTTGATATCGTGAGTGTCGGAGCGACGATTAACGTAATGCTCGCAGCGACGATGGCAAAAGGGCGTACAATTTTAGAAAACGTTGCGAGAGAACCAGAGATTATCGATGTGGCAACACTGTTAAATAAAATGGGCGCAAACATTCGCGGAGCTGGGACAGAGACGATTCGTATCGAAGGTGTTGGGCATTTAAATGGTGCGGCCCATACGATTATCCCGGACCGAATCGAAGCAGGATCATATATTTCACTCGCTGCCACAATTGGAGATGAAGTGAAAGTTAGAAACGTGATTCCAGAACATTTAGACGCGTTGTTTTCTAAACTAGAAGAAGCGGGTGTTGAACTTGAAATAGACGATGACGACGTCATCGTGAGACGTCCTAAAGCATATAAAGCTATAGAAATTAAAACTCAAGCATATCCAGGATTTGCGACAGATTTACAACAACCGATTACACCATTATTATTTTTAGCTGAAGATACGAGTAAAATTACTGAAACCATTTATCCAGCACGTTTTAGACATATCGACGAACTACGCCGTATGAATGCGCACGTTGAAAATAGAGGCGGTTCTGTATTTATTCATCCTTCAAAATTAAATGGTGCAGACGTATATGCATCGGATTTACGTGCAGGATTTTGCTTAGTCGTTGCTGGTCTATTGGCAGAGGGGACGACGAGAATTCATAATGTTCACCATATCATGCGCGGGTATTCAAATATTATCAAAAAATTACAGCAACTAGGTGCACATATTGAATTGATAAATAGAGAGTAAAATTACTCTCTATTTTATTTTAAACTGTTTATAATGGTGTGTTATAATTATCTATGATAAAAACCGAGGGGGAAACTATAGATGGAACGTAGTTTATCAATGGAATTAGTAAGAGTCACAGAAGCTGCAGCACTTGAAAGTGCAAAATGGGTCGGTAAAGGGTTAAAAAACGAAGCGGATGACGCTGCAACGACAGCCATGCGCCACGTATTTGATACGATCCCAATGAACGGAACTGTTGTGATTGGAGAAGGCGAAATGGACGAAGCACCGATGTTATATATTGGTGAAGAGTTAGGAACAAAAGAAGGTCCAGATATTGATATCGCAGTAGACCCTCTCGAAGGTACGACAATCGTTGCTGAAGGTGGCTGGAATGCATTAACAGTTATTGCAATCGCAGACCGCGGTAATTTACTGCACGCACCAGACATGTACATGGACAAAATCGCAGTCGGTCCTGAAGCAAAAGGTCACGTCGATTTAGATGCGTCAGTAACAGAAAACGTTAAAGCAGTCGCAAAAGCAAAAAATAAATCAATCGAAGAAGTAACAGTTACATTACTTAAAAGAGATCGTAACCAACACATTATCGATGAAGTGCGTGAATTAGGTGCGCGTATAAAATTCGTTGAAAACGGAGACGTTGCAGCAGCAATTAACACTTGCTTTGACTACACTGGTGTCGATATTTTATTCGGTTCAGGTGGTGCACCAGAAGGTGTAATTGCAGCAGTTGGTATCAAAGCACTTGGCGGAGACTTCCAAGGACGTCTTATGCCTAAAGACGCTGAAGAAGAAGCACGTTGTAAATCGATGGGTGTCGATCCAAAAGAGAAGCTTCTATTAGAAGACTTAGTAAAAGGAGACGACGCAATCTTCGCTGCAACGGCAGTGACAGATGGTGAGTTAATGAAAGGTGTGCAGTTTAAAGGGGACTACGTAAATACGTCTAGCCTTGTCATGCGCGCTAAATCAGGAACAGTTCGTTTCATCGAAGGTAAACACTCAATGAAGAAAAAACCTAAAATGGTCGTTGAAGATAATTAATCGTTATATTTTTAAAGTCTAGGATATTTTATCTTAGACTTTTTTATTCGTTTTAATTTATGAGAATGTTACTGTATAATAATGACTGACTTAATAGGCAACAGTGAATTTTTAAATAGAAGAGAGTGTAACATATGTCAGAAGAAACTGAAAAAGTACATGAAGGCATGAAATATGAAACGTTTGACGCGTTATATAAAAATAATACGACGAAAGATTTAACAGCGAGAGCGAAAAGTTTAAACGTTCAAAACTATAGTAAATTAAACAAAAAAGAACTTGTTTTAGCAATATTAGAAGCTGAGATGGAACAAGATGGTAACTATTACATGGAAGGTATTTTAGATGATATCCAACCGGATGGTTACGGCTTTTTAAGAACGGTAAACTATTCTAAAGGTGAAAAAGACATCTACATTTCTGCGTCACAAATTCGTCGCTTCGAATTAAAAAAAGGTGACAAAGTTACTGGTAAAGTTAGAAAACCAAAAGACAAAGAAAATTATTACGGATTACTACAAGTCGACTTCGTAAACGATAATAACGCTGAAGAAATTAAAAAACGTCCTCACTTCCAAGCGTTAACTCCACTTTATCCTGATACAAAAATTACGTTAGAAACGAATTCAAAAGATTATTCGACGAGAATTATGGATTTAATTACGCCGATTGGATATGGACAGCGTGGTTTAATCGTCGCGCCACCTAAAGCAGGTAAAACATCGATGTTAAAAGAAATTGCTACTGCGATTACTAAAAATTCTCCAGATGCAAAGCTTTTTATTCTCTTAATTGGTGAACGTCCAGAAGAGGTTACGGATATCGAGCGCTCTGTAGAAGAAGCTGAAGTCGTGTACTCGACGTTTGACGAGCATCCACAACATCACGTTAAAGTTGCAGAACTATTACTTGAGCGTTGTAAGCGTCTCGTTGAAATGGGCGAGGACGTAATCGTATTAATGGACTCTATCACGCGACTTGCACGTGCGTATAACTTAGTCGTGCCGCCTTCAGGGCGTACGTTATCTGGTGGACTAGACCCTGCGTCACTATTTAAACCAAAAGCATTTTTTGGTGCAGCGAGAAATATTGAAGCGGGTGGAAGTTTAACGATATTAGCAACCGCACTTGTTGATACGGGTTCAAGAATGGATGATATGATCTACGAAGAGTTTAAAGGTACAGGTAACATGGAGTTACACTTAGATCGTAATTTAGCAGAACGTAGAATTTATCCGGCGATTGATATTAAACGTTCAAGCACGCGCCGTGAAGACTTATTATTAGAACAAAAAGAGCTTGAAGTTTTATGGCAACTTAGAAACTTATTTACAGATAAGCATGACTTTACAGAGCGTTTTATTAAGACGATTAAAGAAACGAAATCAAACGAAGACTTCTTTGAAGTACTACGTAAAAAGATGATTGAATCTAGCAGAACTGGAAAACCGTTTATGTAAATTGTAGTGTTGATTTTTTGAAACCATCCGTGTATAATATTTTAAGTATTAGAAAAGGGAAAACCCGAAATAACTCTGTTCCAGATGGTTCAGGGCAAAGGAGATGTGTTTTATGAAACAAGATATTCATCCAGCATATCACAGAGTAAATGTTATCTGTGGTTCATGTGGTACTGAATTTGAAACAGGCTCAACTTTAGAAGAAGACATTAAAGTAGAAGTGTGCTCTAACTGTCACCCATTCTACACTGGACGTCAACGTTTCGCAGCTGCGGACGGACGCGTAGAGCGCTTCAACAAGAAATTTGGTTTCAAATCTCAAAACAACGAAGAGTAATCGATATAAGAGCTACACAGATACGTTCTGTGTAGCTCTTTTTTTGTACCGTAAATAACAAGGTAATGTACATAATTTATGATATAATTAACAAGAATCTAGAAGAAAAGGACGAAGGATATGTTTGATCAACTCGATATATTAGAAGATAGATACGAACAACTCAATGAACTGCTCAGTGATCCAGATGTAACTAGTAATCCGGATAAGTTAAGAGAGTATTCAAAAGAGCAAAGTGATTTATCAGAAAAAGTAGAAGTGTATAGAGAATATAAATCACATAAAGAAACGATTGCCGAGTCTAAAGAAATGTTAGAAGAGTCAGACGACCCGGAAATGAATGAATTACTAAAAGAAGAAATCAAAGAATCTGAAGCGTTACTTCCTGAGCTTGAAGAAAAACTTAAATTTTTACTCATTCCAAAAGACCCGAACGACGACAAAAACGTTGTTATGGAAATTCGCGGGGCAGCAGGTGGAGACGAAGCACAAATTTTTGCTGGAGATTTATTCCGTATGTATTCACGCTATGCAGAAACGCAAGGTTGGAAAATCGATGTCGTCGATAAAAGTGCTTCTGACCAAGGTGGGTTTAAAGAAATTAGCTTCGTAATTAACGGTCACGGTGCGTATTCAAAACTAAAATTTGAAAACGGCGCACACCGTGTTCAGCGTGTCCCTGAAACAGAATCAGGTGGTCGTATTCATACGTCAACAGCAACAGTTGCGGTTTTACCAGAAGTTGAAGAAGTTGAAGTAGAAATTCGTAACGAAGACTTAAAAATCGATACGTACCGCTCAAGTGGTGCAGGTGGTCAGCACGTTAACACGACAGACTCTGCCGTACGTATTACGCACTTACCGACAGGTTTAGTCGTAACGTCACAAGATGAAAAATCACAAATCAAAAACAGAGAAAGCGCAATGAAAGTTATGCGCTCTAGAATTTACGACATGATGCAACAAGAAGCACAAGATGAATACAGTGAAAAGCGTAAACTCGCAGTTGGTACTGGTGACCGTTCAGAACGTATTCGTACGTATAACTATCCGCAAAACCGTGTGACAGATCACCGTATCGGTTTAACGATTAATAAACTCGATCAAATTATCGATGGTAACTTAGATGAAGTACTAGACTCACTCATGATTGAAGACCAAAAATCTCGATTAGAAGAGTTAAACAATGCCGAGTTTTAATATTGCTCTAAAAGAAGCGAAAAAATTATTGTCTGCAGCACGTAAAGAAACGCGCGCTGCAGACATATTATTAGACGATTTATTTTCAATGGATACGCTCAGTCTAATTTTAAACGGTCATAATGAAATGACGGATGATGATTACAAGCGATATATGAACGGTGTACAACGACTGTTAAACGATGAACCTGTTCAATATATTACGAACATACAATATTTTTACGGAAGAAATTTTTACGTGAACAACGATACGTTAATCCCAAGAAATGAAACAGAAGAGCTCGTCATGCACGTATTAAAAAACACCGACTCAGACGTCGTTGCGGACATTGGGACGGGTACCGGAGCAATTGGTATTACACTCAAATTAGAACGTCCTGAATTAGACGTATACATATCTGACATTTCTAAAGATGCTTTAGAAGTCGCGAAGAAGAATAAAGAAAATCTTGAAGCCGACGTTAAAATTTTAAACGGTGATCTATTTGAACCGTTCATCGAACAGGGGATTAAAGTCGACATACTCGTATCAAATCCACCGTACATTAGTGAAGACGAACTTGAAGATATGTCATTATCTGTAAAGAAATATGAACCAAAGATCGCGCTCTTCGCTGAAGAACAGGGTCTGTATTTTTATCGTAAAATGATAGAGTCGTTAGACGAAATCTTAAATGACGGTGGGAAAGCTTTTTTTGAAATTGGTTGGAAAGAAAAAAAGGACGTGCTTGCTCTTGTTGACACATATTGGCCGAACGCTAAGCGCGAAGTTATTCAAGATATAAATGGTAATGACCGCATTTTATATATAGAGTGGGTGAAGTAATGAATACAAAAGTATGGGAAATCACATCTGAAGACGTTAACGCACCACTTACAGAGGAAACGATTGAAAAGTTGGACGAAATCAAACTAGCATTTGAATACGGAGAAATCATCGCTATTCCAACAGAAACAGTATATGGTCTCGGTGCAAATGCAAAAGATCCAGAAGCGATTATTAAAATTTTCCAAGCGAAAAACCGGCCTGGAGATAATCCATTAATCGTCCATGTACATAGCTACGAGCAAGTTGAATCGTTCACGTCTTATATCGATGATAAAGTAAAAAAACTCATGGATACGTTTTGGCCTGGACCGATTTCTTTTATCTTACCTTTAAAAGATGGGGTCATCGCTTCAAATACAGTCGCTGAAATGGATAGTGTCGCAGTAAGAATGCCGTCTCATCCAGTTGCACGAAAGATTTTAGAGTACACAAATATACCTATCGCTGCACCAAGTGCGAATTTAAGCGGCAAACCATCTCCGACAGATGCAGAACACGTGATTCACGACTTAAACGGTAGAATATTTGGTGTAGTCGTATCTGAAAAATCTGAGATTGGACTAGAAAGTACAGTGTTAGACTGCACACAGTTTCCATATAAAGTCGCACGTCCAGGACACATATCAATCGAAGAGTTACAAGACGTATTAAAAGAAGAGATTTTAGAACATAAAGATACGATGGAACGACCGATTTCTCCTGGCATGAAGTACAAACACTACGCACCACGTCAGCCGATGAGTGTCGTTGAAGGCGGCATTAACTCGAACACGAGACTTCGTGTACCTGAAGGTATAAAAAAGAATAAAGTTGGAGTCATCGCGCCAGAAACTGTCCGCCAATACATCGACAAAGACATGCAGTTTACGAGTCTTTGCAGAGACGAAGAAAGTTACCGTGAAGCGGCTAAGAATTTATATGCCGCACTTAGACATATGGACGCGTCGGATGTTGAAATCATCTATATATATGGATTTAAGCAAAATAGTGAAACTGAAGCGCTGATGAACCGTATTTATAAAGCGACAGGCAGTACTATTATTAAAGGGTGATTGCATGATTATATTTGTATGTACAGGTAATACGTGCCGAAGTCCACTTGCAGAAAGTTACGCTAAAACAGTGACGGACAGAGAAGTTGAGTCGAGAGGTTTATTTGTTACGTCCAATCAAGTCAGTCCGTATAGTGAGGAGATTATACAAAGAGAAAATTATTCGCCTTCTACGCTACCAGAGCAGTTGACTCATGAGGACACGCTCGACAATACGCTACTCGTCATGACAAAAAGTCATTATATACAAGTAAAAATGTTAAATGAGGATGCGGATGTTCATCTTTTAAGTGAGTATGTAGGTGAAAGTGGAGACGTCCTCGATCCATTTGGCGGTAATATGGATGATTACACACGTGTGTTTCATCAGATGAAACATTATATCGATAAAATAAACTGGTAATAACGAATGATTTTGAAACTGCATTTTAAGAATGTATAATAATATTTAGGAGATGATTTCAATGAAAGTGATTATCGGTTCAGACCACGGTGGATTCAACTTAAAATCAGCCATTGTACAGCATTTAGAAGATAAAGGAATCGACGTTAAAGACGTTGGACCATTCGATACAGATTCTGTCGATTACCCAGATTATGCAAAACCGGTTGCTGAAGCTGTTCAAGACAGCGAATACGACCGCGGTATTTTAGTATGTGGAACAGGTATCGGAATGAATATCGCAGCGAATAAACATAAAGGTATTCGGGCAGCACTCGTTCACGACACGTTTTCTGCACACGCTACACGAGAGCACAACAATTCAAATATTTTATGTATGGGTGAACGTGTAATCGGAACTGGATTAGCGTTAGATATCGTTGATATTTGGTTAGAAACTGAATTTGAAGGTGGTAGACATGAGCGTAGAATTGAAAAAATTGAACAGTGAGCTTACAACGCTCATTCAAGAGTTAGAAGACGCTGATTTTTTCTTTTCAAATGCCTCACTCGTCATCGGATGTTCAACATCTGAAGTACAAGGAGAACATATCGGTGAACATAGTTCGATGGAAGTTGCGGAAGTGATTTTCAAAGCATTCGAACCCGTCGTTGAACGATATGATATGGATGTGTTTTTCCAAGGGTGTGAACATATTAACCGTGCACTGACTACTACTAAAAAAGCAGTCGAAAGAAATCATTTACAATCACAAATTGTAACTGTCGTTCCTGACAGAAGTGCAGGTGGAAGTTTAAGTGAATATGCGTTTAATCATTTAAAGGATAGTGTCGTAGTCGAGCACGTCGATGTCGATTTAGGCATCGATATCGGGCAAACACTAATTGGTATGCATATTAAACACGTACAAGTTCCTGTTCGAGTGAAATTGAAAACGCTCGGAGAAGCACAACTTACAATTGCGAAATCTCGTCCGAAATTAATCGGCGGGGAACGCGCGCATTATAACTAAATGAATTAATAAAATTTATATATTAAGGAGAGTTATCAAACATGTCTTACATTAAACAATCAGATGAAGCACTATACGAAGCGATTCAAAAGGAATTCGACCGTCAAAATGAAAATATTGAGCTAATCGCATCAGAAAACTTTGTATCAGAAGCGGTATTAGAAGCTCAAGGAAGCGTGTTAACGAACAAATACGCTGAAGGTTACCCAGGCAAACGTTACTACGGAGGATGTGAGTACGTAGACGTTGCTGAAGATCTAGCACGTGAACGTCTAAAAGAAATCTTCGGTGCAGAACACGCAAACGTACAACCACACTCTGGATCACAAGCGAACATGGCAGTGTACTTCTCGGTGTTAAACCCTGGAGATACGATTTTAGGTATGAACTTATCTGACGGTGGTCACTTAACGCACGGTGCACCGGTAAACTTTAGTGGTAAATTATTTAACATCGTAAGTTACGGTGTATCTAAAGAAGATGAAGCAATTGACTACGATGAGTTACGTGAAATTGCGATTAAAGAACAACCTAAACTTATCATCGCTGGTGGTAGTGCATACGCGTTACAAATCGACTTTAAAAAGTTCAGAGAAATCGCAGATGAAGTCGGTGCGTACTTAATGGTAGACATGGCTCACATTGCTGGTTTAGTTGCAGCTGGTCTACATCCAAACCCAGTTGAGTACGCAGACTTTGTAACTTCAACAACACATAAAACATTACGTGGACCACGTGGTGGAATTATTTTAACTAAAAAAGAACATGCGAGAAAGATCGATTCAAACATCTTCCCTGGTATTCAAGGTGGACCGTTAATGCACGTAATTGCAGCAAAAGCTGTTGCATTTAAAGAAGCATTACAACCTGAATTTAAAGCATACCAAGAGCAAGTGATTAAAAACGCAAAAGTACTTGCAGAAAAATTACAAGAGAACGGTTTAAGAATCGTTTCAGGACGTACTGAAAACCACTTAGTGTTAGTAGATACAAAAGTATTCGGCTTAACA
The DNA here is from genome assembly GCF_001810835.1 of Nosocomiicoccus sp. HMSC067E10. Lineage (NCBI taxonomy): Bacteria > Bacillati > Bacillota > Bacilli > Caryophanales > Staphylococcaceae > Nosocomiicoccus > Nosocomiicoccus sp. HMSC067E10. Next base: position 11,186 of record NZ_KV802773.1, read on the forward strand.
GGTAAACAAGCAGAAGAAGCGTTAGATAAAGTTGGTATTACAACAAATAAAAATACTATCCCATTCGAAACAGAATCACCATTTGTAACGAGTGGTTTACGTATGGGAACACCTGCGATGACAACACGCGGATTTAAAGAAGCGGAAATGGAAGAAGTTGCAGACATTATCATTGAAACATTAACAAAAGAAAAGAACGGAGAAAGCTTAGACGGAATTCACGACAGAGTCGTTCAGTTAACTAGTAAATATCCGTTATATGACCACAAATAGGGAGAGAGACTATGACAAAAGTACGCGTAATGGATCATCCATTAATTCAGCATAAACTCGGATATATCCGAGACAAACACACGTCGACAAAAGAGTTTAGAGAACTCGTCGACGAAGTCGGAATGCTTATGGCATATGAGGTAACGAGAGAATTATCTCTAGAAGACGTTACTGTTGAAACGCCAATCGGTCCGACTACAGCAAAACGTTTAAGCGGGAAAAAGATTTGTCTCGTACCAATTTTACGTGCTGGTTTAGGAATGACTGAAGGAATCCATAAGCTTATTCCATCTGCGCGCGTTGGCCATATCGGTTTATACCGTGACCCAGAAACGCTTGAAGCGGTGGAATACTATGCAAAGTTTCCAAGTGATATTGAGGAAAGAGATATTTTAGTCATTGACCCGATGCTCGCTACAGGTGCAAGTGCTGTTGAAGCAATTACTGCGATTAAAAAACGTGGTGCAACTAAACTGACATTCATCTGTTTAATTGCGGCACCTGAAGGTGTAAAAGCTTTAGAAGAAGCACATCCAGATGTGGATATTTACATCGGTGCATTAGATGACTCACTCGATGAAAATAGTTATATCGTTCCAGGACTTGGAGACGCAGGAGACCGTCTATTCGGAACGAAATAATAAGGGGTAATCGTATGAAAAAGCGAATTATGGTCGTTTTTGGTACTCGACCAGAAGCGATTAAAATGGCTCCACTTGTGAATGCATTAAAAGAGTCAAAGCATCTAGAACCGGTTGTTGTCGTAACCGCACAACACCGCGAAATGTTAGATCAAGTACTCAATGCATTTAACATTACTCCAGACTATGACTTAAATGTGATGAGAGCAGAACAGACGCTCTCTCACATTACAAGTCAAGTATTAAAAGAGATGGAGTCGATTATACAAAAAGAAACTCCTAATATGGTTCTCGTCCACGGTGATACGACGACGACGTTTTCTGCTGCACTGGCAGCTTTTTATCAGAAAGTAAGTATCGGTCATGTCGAAGCAGGTTTACGTACGTATAATAAATTTGCGCCGTACCCTGAAGAGTTAAATCGACAATTGACGACGCGTTTGGCGGATTTGCATTTTGCACCGACTTTACGTGCAAAAGATAATTTACTTAAAGAACAAGTCGATGAAAGTACAATTTTTGTGACGGGTAATACAGTGATAGATGCTTTAAATACAACGGTAGATCCAAATTATAACAGTAAATTATTATCTCAATATAAAGATAAGAGAGTAATTCTACTTACAGCACATCGTAGAGAAAACTTAGGCGAGCCGATGATTCAAATATTTAAAGCGATGAAACATATTGCTGATACACACCGCGACGTTGTGATTGTATACCCTGTTCATAAAAATCCGAAAATACGCGAACTTGCACAACGATATTTAACACACGACCGTATCGAGTTAATTGAACCGTTAGATGTAATGGATTTTCATAACTTTGCTGCGGCAAGTGAAATTATTCTCACAGATTCTGGCGGCATACAAGAAGAAGCACCATCGCTAAATAAACCTGTACTCGTTTTAAGAGATGTCACAGAACGCCCAGAGGGTGTAGAGAGTGGTGTGCTTAAAATTGTTGGGACAGATTTTGAGAAAATCGTCACTGAAACAAATAGATTACTAAATAACCGAGAAATTTATGATGAAATGACTCAGTTAAAAAATCCATATGGTGATGGACAAGCGAGTCATCGAATCGTCGATATTATTTCACATTATTATGGTTTTATATTAGAAAAACCATCAGATTTTATGAACTCATAATATGTTATTAAAATAACAATAAATGCGTTGACACTTAGGCATGTAATAGGTACACTTTATAAGTGTGCAAACAATACATATATGCCTAAATCACACTTGAGGAAAATGTAAAATGACACTTTTTAAAGGATTTATGAACTTTTTTGCGAAGGCTTTTATTATCATCTTTGTTATAGAGTTCTTGTCATTATTCTTTTTTGATCGAATAATTGTCCAAAGTTTAGTCGTTGGAACAATTATCTCTGTATTTATGGCATTAAGTTGGTATTCCAACTACTATAAAGCATTGCACAGTCAGCAACGAATGACTACAACAGGAACTGTTACGCGTGTAATACTCGTGTTATTAGCGTGCATTATCTGGTATAAATTTCAGGCTGAATTAAATATTATTGCGATTACTGTCGGTTTAATGTCGACTTACGTAATTATATTTGTGAATGCAGTAAGACATTTTAGAAAATGAAAGAGGTGAAGAAATGGATCACGGAACTCCGACTTATGAAGTGAACATCGGTGGCATTCCAATCGTTTTTGATTTAGCAACATGCTTTATGATTGTTGTCACGTGTTTAGTCGTGTTTTTCTTAATGTTTTTCCTTACAAGAAACTTAGCGATTAAGCCAACAGGTAAACCTCAACTCTTTGTTGAATGGCTAATGAACTTTGTTAAGGGCATTATTTCAAGTAACATTGCTTGGCGTGAAGGTGCACGCTTTCACTTCTTTGCGCTTACATTAATTTCATTTATTTTCATGGCAAACTTTATCGGTATACCATTTACCTTTGTTTCGCCTGAGAATAACCTTTGGTGGAAATCACCAACAGCAGATCCAACTGTTACGTTAACACTTGCAGGTCTTATGATTGTCTTAACACACTACTATGGTGTGAAGATGAAAGGTATCAAAGAATACGCTAAAGACTACGCACGTCCAGTTTGGTTCTTAGTACCAATTAAAATTCTTGAGGAATTTACGTATAACTTAACACTTGGTTTACGTTTATACGGGAACATTTACGCCGGAGAAATCCTATTAACATTACTACTTGGTCTCGTAACGACTGGTGGAGTTTTAGGATTCGTTGGTGGTATCGTACCGATGATGGTATGGCAAGGATTTAAAACATTTATAGGTGCTTTACAAGCATTTATTTTCATCATGTTATCAATGGTATATCTCGCACATAAAATGCAAGATGACCATTAATATAAAAAATAAAAAAATAAACAAACATAATTTAGGAGGAAGTTTTTTATGGCTTTATTAGCAGCAGGTATCGCAGCTGGTCTTGCAGGACTTGGCGGTGCGTTAGGAATTGGTTTAGTTGTTTCAAAAACAGTTGAAGGTGTTGCGCGTCAACCAGAATCTCGTAGTTCATTAATGACAATCATGTTCATCGGTGTTGGGGTAGTTGAGGCGACTCCAATTATCGCGATTGTAATTGCATTCTTATTAATGTTCGCACTATAGATAATTAGAGGCGAAGTCTGTCTAGATTTCGCCGTTTCTTTTGTAACCTTAAGTATTGTGAACTTTCTTGAAAGGAGTGTACATAGTGGAACTATTAATATTAGGCGCTGCACCGTCGTCAATCCCAACGGCTTTTGGTACAGGTCTCGTTTTACTCGGGAGCTTCTTAGTACTACTTTTTGCTCTTTCATATTTCGTATGGGAACCAGTTAAAAAAGTAATGGACGACCGTGAAAAGTTAATTCACGACGACATCGAGAGCGCTGAAATTGCAAAACGAGAAGCAGAAGCGCTTCGTAAAAAGAACGAGGAAATTTTATCTCAAACTCAAGCTGAAGTTAGTGAAATGTTTGAAAAATCTCGTGAAGAAGCGAAAGTACAACAGCAGTCAATTATTGACGAAGCAACAATAAATGCGAAAAGACTTATGTCTGATGCACAAAAAGATATTGAGCAAGAAAAAGAAAAAGCAGTACGTGAAATCAACGACCAAGTCGCTGAATTATCTGTTTTAATTGCTCAAAAAGTGATTGAAAAAGAATTGTCTCCACAAGATCAAAAAGATCTCATTGACAAGTACCTACAGGAAGCAGGGGATAGATAATGAGTTTAGCTAAACAGTATGCAAATGCCCTGTTTGACGTAGTAATTAAACATGACCAACTTGAAGAAGCACGCTTAGATTTAAACGAAGTATCTAAAGTGGTTTCAACAGTTGATGATATTAACGAGTTTTTAATCAACCCGAAAATATCTAAAGAAACAAAATTAACGACGATTCGTGACAGCTTCAAAGGAACGAATGAGTATGTATTTAATATGTTACTCGTACTCACTGAGAAGAAACAATTTTCAATTGTGTCACGTATTCACGAAGAATTTACACATCTGTACAATGAACATTACAATCAGGCGAAAGTTATCGTGGAATCTGTTTACGAATTAGAAGATGAACAAGTAGCTAAAATTGAAGAAATCTTCAAAGCGAAAACAGGTTATGACAAATTGCTGATTGAAAACAAAATAAACGAATCTTTAATCGGTGGATTTAGAGTACTCATTGGTTCTAAAGTTTATGATGAATCAGTTGTACTTCAATTAAGAAAAATTAAAGACCGTTTTAAAACAACGAAAAATATTTAAGGAGTGAAATTTCTATGGCAATCAAGGCTGAAGAAATTAGTGCTCTTCTCAGAAGTCAAATAGAAAACTATGAAGCTGACATGGAAGTCTCAGATGTCGGTACAGTTACTGAAGTCGGTGACGGTATCGCAGTTGCTCATGGTTTAAACGATGCGATGGCAGGAGAGTTACTTGAGTTCTCTAACGGTGTGTTAGGATTAGCTCAAAACCTTGAAGAAGACGAAGTTGGTATCGTTATTCTTGGACCATATTATGATATTAAAGAAGGCGACGAAGTTAAACGTACTGGGAAAATCATGGAAGTACCAGTAGGTGAAGAACTTATCGGTCGTGTTGTAAACCCACTTGGACAACCAATCGACGGTAAAGGTCCAATTAGTACAACAAAAACTCGTCCTGTAGAAAGTCCAGCTACAGGAGTTATGGATCGTAAATCAGTATTCGAACCATTACAAACAGGAATTAAAGCGATTGACGCTTTAGTACCAATCGGACGTGGTCAACGTGAGTTAATTATCGGTGACCGTCAAACTGGTAAAACGACACTTGCAATCGACACGATTTTAAACCAAAAAAACGAAGATATGATTTGTATCTACGTAGCAATCGGTCAAAAAGAATCTACAGTACGTTCTACTGTTGAAACATTCCGTAAGCACGGTGCATTAGACTACACAATCGTAGTAAGTGCAGGTGCATCTGACCCAGCTCCATTATTATACATCGCGCCATACGCGGGTGTATCTATGGGTGAGGAGTTCATGTTCAACGGAAAACACGTATTAATCGTATACGATGACTTAACAAAACAAGCACAGGCTTATCGTGAAATGTCATTACTATTACGTCGTCCACCAGGCCGTGAAGCCTTCCCAGGGGACGTATTCTACCTACACAGTCGTTTACTTGAGCGTGCAGCGAAATTAAATGACGATTTAGGTGGCGGTTCGATCACTGCGTTACCATTCGTTGAAACGCAAGCAGGAGACATCTCTGCATTCGTACCGACAAACGTAATCTCGATTACAGACGGTCAGATTTTCTTACAGTCTGACTTATTCTTCTCTGGTGTGCGTCCAGCGATCAACGCGGGGCTTTCAGTATCTCGTGTAGGTGGTTCAGCACAAATTAAAGCGATGAAGAAAGTTGCGGGTACACTTCGTTTAGACTTAGCTGCTTACCGTGAGTTAGAAGCATTCGCTCAGTTCGGTTCTGATTTAGATAAAGCAACAGCTGCTAAATTAGAGCGTGGTAAACGTACAGTTGAAGTACTTAAGCAAGGTGAAAACCAACCACTACCTGTCGAAGAGCAAGTAGTAATTCTCTACGCATTAGTAAACGGTTATTTAGATGATGTTGCAGTACAAGATATTACAAGATTCGAAAGTGAATTCTTAGAGTGGCTAAGTGCAAACAACAAAGAATTATTAAACGGTATCCGTGAAACATCAGAGCTTCCAGATCACGAAGCATTCGATGCAGCAATTAACGGATTCAAAAAGTTATTTAACAGCAGTAAATAATAAATAACACTATTTATATAAAGGATGGTGAAATCATGGCTTCATTAAGGGAGATAAAAGGTCGTATTAACTCAACTGAAAAGATGAGTCAGTTAACGAGTGCGATGAACATGGTCGCGAACTCAAAACTCGGTCGTTCAGAACAAAACACTAAAAACTTCCGTCCGTATATGGACCGAATGGAAGAAACAATCCAAGCAATTGGAGCAGGTGGAAACAACGTTCACCCGATGCTAACTGCACGTCCTGTTAAGCGTGTTGGCTATATCGTAATCTCAAGTGATACAGGTAAAGCAGGTCCATACAACGCAAACGTTATTAAAGCAATAACAACTGAAATCAATGAACGCCATAACGGTAACCAAGACGAAATTTCACTTATGGTTCTCGGTAAAATGGGATACGACGTACTTAGATTACGTGGCTATAAGATAGATGACTACCGTCTAGGGTTACCAGATCAGCCATCATTTTCGGATGTGAAAAAAATAGCGGCGGCAGCAATTCGTCAATATGAAGATGAAGAAATCGATGAGCTTCATATTATCTATAACGAATTCATCTCTATCCTCGAGCAAAAAGTAACTGTAAGACAGTTACTTCCAATGTCAGAAGATGATATAGAAACGAAAAATGAGTACACTCATCTCGCTTCTTATGAATTCGAACCAGATAAAGAAACGATTTTAAAAGAATTATTACCACAATACGCTGAAGCTATTATTTACGGTGCTTTACTTGAAGCAAAAACAAGTGAGCATGCTGCTCGTATGACAGCGATGAAAGCTGCTACGGACAACGCAAACGAATTGATTGGTGAGTTAACATTGTCTTACAACAGACTAAGACAAGCAGCGATTACACAAGAAATCACAGAAATTGTAAGTGGTGCACAAGCACAAGAATAATAATTTATAGGAGGAACTCAAATGGCTTTAGGACACGTGGTCCAAGTTATGGGACCTGTTGTAGATGTGCGTTTTGAAGAAGGTCAATTACCTGAGTTAATGAACGCACTTACAATAGATCATAAAGGTGAAACTGAAGAAGATTCAATTGCACTTACTTTAGAAGTTGCGCTTCACCGTGGAGACAACACAGTAAGAACAATTGCGATGAGTTCTACAGATGGTATTCAGCGTGGTATGGAAGTAGTAAACACTGGTCAACCTATTTCAGTACCTGTAGGTAATGCCACTTTAGGACGTGTATTCAACGTTTTAGGTGAAACGATTGACCTAAAAGGTCAGATTCCTGAATCTGAACTCAGAAACCCAATTCACCGAGACGCTCCAGAATTTGAGGATCTGTCAGTAGCGACAGAGATTTTAGAAACTGGTATTAAAGTAGTAGACTTATTAGCACCTTACACTAAAGGTGGTAAAATCGGGTTATTCGGTGGTGCCGGAGTAGGTAAAACTGTATTAATCCAAGAATTAATTCATAACATCGCTCAAGAGCACGGTGGTATTTCGGTATTCGCTGGTGTTGGTGAGCGTACGCGTGAAGGAAACGACTTATACTTTGAAATGTCTGACTCAGGCGTAATCGATAAAACAGCGATGGTATTCGGACAAATGAACGAGCCACCTGGTGCACGTATGCGTGTTGCATTAACAGGATTAACGATGGCTGAATACTTCCGTGATGTGGAAGGTCAAGACGTGTTACTATTCATCGACAACATCTTCCGTTTCACACAAGCAGGTTCAGAGGTATCAGCACTTCTTGGACGTATTCCATCTGCCGTTGGTTACCAACCGACACTTTCAACTGAGATGGGTCAGCTTCAAGAACGTATTACATCAACGAACAAAGGATCAGTAACGTCAATTCAAGCGGTATTCGTACCGGCCGATGACTACACTGACCCAGCGCCAGCTCAAACGTTCGCACACTTAGACGCGACGACAAACTTAGAGCGTAAAATTTCAGAGATGGGTATTTACCCAGCGGTAGACCCACTTGCATCAACGTCACGTGCGTTATCTCCAGCAGTTGTTGGTGAAGAGCACTACAACGTTGCACGTGAAGTTCAAGCAACTTTACAAAAATATAGTGAATTACAAGACATCATTGCAATCTTAGGTATGGATGAGTTATCAGAAGAAGATAAGGAAGTCGTAGCACGTGCACGTCGTATCCAGTTCTTCTTAAGTCAAAACTTCCACGTTGCAGAACAATTCACAGGTCAAAAAGGTTCGTACGTACCAGTTGAACAAACTGTTGAAGACTTCAAAGCAATCTTAGCAGGTAAATACGACCACGTACCAGAAGACGCGTTCAGACTTGTTGGTGATATGACACAAGTTCTTGAAAAAGCGCGTGAGATGGGTGCAGAAGTTTAATAACAGGAGGTTAGTTATATGAGTACAATTGCATTAGATGTAGTTACTCCTAACGGTTCTGTTTTTACTGATGATAACTGCGAAATTGTCATCTTGGAATCAACGCAAGGTGAACTTGGGGTCATGGCAGGTCACGTCCCAACACTGACACCTTTAAAGATTGGTAGTGTAAAAGCTAAAATCGATGGTCAATTCGAATATTTAGCAATTACTGATGGATTTGCAGAAATCCGTGGCGACAAAGTTACAGTATTAACTCAAGCTGCAGAATTCGCGGATGATATCGATACTGATCGTGCACTAGCTGCACGTAAGAGAGCAGAAGAGCTTCTAAAACGTGCGCATGAAGAAGAAATCGATGAAGTGCGTGCAGAACTTGCATTCCAAAGAGCAATTAACCGTTTGAATATTGCACAATTTAAATAAACAAAAAGTCTAAGGGAAACCTTAGACTTTTTTTAAGGGGTTTTTAAATGTTTTTATCTCAAATCGCATTGATGAAAATTATATTACATATCGCATGTTCTATTTTTGCATTTTATATTTTAGACTGTTTAAAAGTAGATATGATCTTTAAAAAAGGTCATACTGCTAAAATAAGAATGTTTTACATATTGCTCGCGATTCTTCTAGGGACGAGTATGTCGAATTTTATCATTGATATTTTTGTAGAAACACAAAACCTACAACTACTATTTAGCTAAATACTTTACACTATAAATAGAAGTCTATAGAATTAAATTAATGAGAAATATGTGGAGTGAGAATATGGATAGAATTATTGTTAAGGGTGGACGAAAGCTCGCTGGAAGTGTAAAAATAGAAGGCGCTAAAAACGCAGTTCTGCCTATTTTAGCTGCGTCTCTCTTAGCATCAGAAGGAGAATCGGTAATTACTAATGTTCCAAAATTATCAGATTGTAAAACATTAGTTGAACTACTTCGTATTTTAAATGCAGATGTTAAAATCGAAAGAGATAAAGTATACGTAGACGCAAGTTCAGATTTATCGGTATCAGCACCTTATGAATTAGTGAGCAAAATGAGAGCTTCTATGCTCGTTATGGGACCACTACTTGGTCGTTACGGTAAATGTGAAGTTGCGATGCCCGGCGGCTGTGCAATTGGTAGTAGACCAATTGAACAACATTTAAAAGGTTTTGAAAAAATGGGTGCCACGTTTACAACGTTAGATGGTTTCATTGAAGGTAGAGTAGATGGACGTCTTAAAGGTGCTAAAATACATCTAGATTTTCCAAGTGTCGGTGCCACACAAAACTTAATGATGGGTGCAGCACTTGCCGATGGTGTCACTCATATTGAAAATGCTGCAATGGAACCAGAGATTGTCGATTTACAAAACTATATTAACCGTATGGGTGGTAAAGTAACTGGAGCAGGAACTGGACATATTAAAATTACAGGTGTCGATCAGTTATACGGCACAAAGCATCAAGTCATTCCTGACCGTATTGAAGCAGGCACATTTATGATAGCTGCTGCGATTACGAGAAGTGATATTTTAATTCAAAATATCGTCATTGAGCACTTAAGTGCAGTCGTATCTAAATTAGAAGAAATTGGTGTTCAAATTATTGAAGATGGGGATAATGTCCGTGTAAATGCATCGGAACCGTTAAAGCCAACAGACATTAAAACATTACCACATCCCGGATTCCCGACAGATATGCAAAGTCAGATGATGGCATTACTATTAACGATTGACGGTACGAGTATCGTTACTGAAACTATTTTTGAAAATCGCTTCATGCACGTCAGAGAATTTAATACGATGAATGCAGATATTTCACTGCAAGATAATCATGCTGTAATCCACGGTGGTAAAGAACTTCATGGTGCTCGTGTAAAAGCGACAGATCTACGTGCAGCAGCTGCTCTTATATTAGCAGGACTTGTTGCTGAAGGAGAAACGACGGTTACAGAGCTTCGTCATTTAGACAGAGGATATGTAGATTTTCATAAAAAATTAAAAGCTCTCGGGGCAGATATCGAGCGCGTTACAGAAGCTGAACTCGAACACGTTTAATTTAGAGGTGAGTTATGAAAGAGACATCTAAAATTGTACATCGAAAAATTCCGATGATTGTACGTATACTACTCTATTTATACATCGCAATTTTACTCGTCGTCATCGGTCTAATGATTGGATATGGCATATTAGGGAACCCGTTTGAAGTGTTTAGAATTGAAACGTGGCAGCATATAAAAGATCTAATGAGAGGATAAAGATATGTTAACTTATGACCAAATTAAAGCGATTATTCCGCATCGCCCACCATTTTTATTAATCGATCGTATCGTTGAAATTACCCCAGGTGAAAAATGTGTCGGTATTAAACAAGTGTCTGGAAACGAACCATTCTTCCAAGGACACTTCCCTGAATACGCAGTGATGCCTGGAGTGTTAATCGTAGAAGCACTCGCACAAACTGGTGCAGTTGCTTTATTACAAGAAGAACAATTTAAAGGGAAACTTGCATTTTTTGCAGGTATCGATAAGTGTCGCTTTAAACACCAAGTGACACCTGGAGATACTTTAGAATTAACAGTAGAAATTACACGTGTTAAAGGGCCGATTGGTAAAGGTAAAGCTGTTGCCAAAGTCGGAGACAAAGTAGCATGTCAATGTGAAATTACATTTGCAATCGGAGATCCAGCTGAGTAAAGCTGGATCTTTTTTTATACTAACTTTGATGAAAAAACGACGTATTTTAAAAAACTGTACGAAATTAAGACTTAAAATTTAAAAATTACAGAGGATCACTCTATAAATTTAAAAAATTGAGATTTGTTGAAAATAATATTTGGTTGTATATTGTGTTTAAGAAAGGAGACACATACATTTCTAGTTCAAATATGAATGGACTAATTCTCTCAAACTTGTCTGATAAAGCTGTAAACTAAATTTTTTAAGATTCTTTTCATACTCACACACTCACTCGCCTTAAGATTTCTACGCTGCGTAAGAGAAATCTTAAGGCGTTTTTTATGTTATCTGACAACGTTAATGATAGACATCTGATTGTAATGTTTTTGTAAAAATAAAGTAAAAGCTTTATATAGCTGTAACCTATGAAATGCTTTAATTTGTTAGTATTGTATCTAGTTGAATAAAGAGACAATATTTTGGGGGCATATATATAATGAAACGTACAATTTTTGCATTAGGATCAGTTGCGATATTAGCGAGTGGTATGGGACTTTCAACGCATGCTAAGGCAGATGAACCAACTGCAAAATCAAACGAAATAGTTGCTGAAATCGCACAAGAATATAAATCATCAGTTCAATCATTTACAGCTGAGAAAAAAGTAGAAAAAGAAATTGCACTTAAAGAAGAACTAAAAGCAAGCGAATTAAAAGCTGAGAAAAAAGCTAAGAAGAAAGCTAAAGACAAAGCAAAAGAAGAAAAAAGCGTTGAAGTAGCATATGAAGATACTAAAACGAATGAAACGAATGAAACAAACTATAACAACGAACAAGAAGAGACATATGAAGAAACATATGATGATACATATGACAATTCTAACGCGCATGCATCAGCACCAGTTCAACAAGCGTCTAACGATGGTTTAAACTGGGCAGGACTTGCAGCGTGTGAATCTGGTGGAAATCCAAACATTGTAGATGCATCAGGAACATATCACGGCCTATATCAATTTGACGCTGGTACATGGCAAGCAATGGGTGGAACAGGTGTTGCATCACAAGCTTCTGCTGAAGAACAAACGATGCGTGCACAAATGTTATACGCTCAACGTGGTGCACAACCTTGGCCAACATGTGGTGCTTACTTATAATTACTTGACCGATTAAGATTATTCTTAATCGGTTTTTTATTTTAAATAAAAACGCGGAAGATTTTATAATCAACCTAGCCACTTAAA
>NZ_KV802774.1:0-51391 GCF_001810835.1 Nosocomiicoccus sp. HMSC067E10
TTTGTTAATTATATCTTTTTATCTAACAAAAAAGAGGCCGGAGCCCGAGTTTTTGTTAATTATCCTGATATATCTAACAGATTCAGGTATTTTTTGTAAATAACCGATGAGAGTTAGTTGCTTTTTATCTTAAAAGATGAAAAACACTCTTCCGCCGAGTTTTATTTAACAAAAATTTTGCGATTTTGTTAGATATCCGGATTTATTTAACATATTTCGGGTCGGCGCCACTGTTTTTGTTAAATATATTTTTTTATCTAACAAAAAAGAGGCCGGATCCTGAGTTTTTGTTAAATATCCTGATATATCTAACAAATTTCAATCTCCAAGCCTCATTTTTGTAAATTAGCAATGAGTGATAGTTCACTTTTTATCCTACAAGATAAAAAACCGCCCAGCTGTTAATCTTTTACTTCTTCGTCTTCGTAGTTATATAAACTTCGATAAAAAGCGATTGTCTTGATTGTGTGGTTGTCTGTTTCTAAGACGACCCACTTGTCTTCTTTCGTATCGACAACATCACCTTCTGAGATGTCAGGGGTAATGTTTTGCAGCCAGCCTCCGATCGTATCAATGTCTTCGCTGTCTTCAAATTCGATACCGAACATTTCTTCTAAGTCTGAAAGTAGCATTCTTCCGTTAATATGATACAGGTTGTCTTCTTGTTCGACTTTAACGATTTCTGGTTCTTCATCTTCGTCGAATTCGTCACGGATCTCACCGACGATTTCTTCGAGAATGTCTTCCATCGTCATCATACCTGCTGTTCCACCATACTCATCGATGACGAGTGCGATGTGGACACGTTCTTTTTGCATTTTAATTAGCGCATCAGAAATGTGAGATACTTCAGTGATAACAGGGAGTTCGTGTATAAAGTCTTCGATGTTATCTGTTTTACCCGATAGATACTCTGTGAAATATTCTCTGACGTTTATAAATCCGATAATTTGGTCTTTATCTCCAGTTTCGTCTGTCACTGGATAACGTGTAAAGCTATATTCGTTTACAGTTTCTAAGACACTTTCTAGCGTAATCGGTTGTTGCAGTGTGATCATTTGAGTTCGTGGAACCATAATATCTTTTGCGGCTCTTTCATCAAATGAGAATATATTTTTCATATAAGCGAGCTCTGTTAAGTTGATTTCTCCGCTTTTATAACTTTGTGTCATAATAATTTTTAACTCTTCTTCAGAGTGTGCATGTTCTGTCGCGACATCTTTTATACCAATGAGTCTCACTAAAAATCGCGCAGTTCCGTTCATTGACCATATTAATGGCTTCATGATAACTCCAAATATATAGAGTGGTCTCGCAAATACCATACTCACTTTTTCAGCATACTGAATTGCAACTGTTTTTGGTGCAAGTTCACCGACAACGACGTGTATGAACGTCACGATTGTAAACGCGACAATAAAGCTAACGATCGTCATATACTCGTTTGGTATATTAATTAAGTCAAATAAGGGATTTAATAAAATTGCGAATGTCGATTCTCCAATCCAACCTAATCCTAGCGCTGTGATTGTAATCCCTAACTGACAGGCAGATAAATAATAGTCGAGATGAAGAATCATATGCTTCACTAATTCGGCTTTTTTATTGCCCTCTTCAATCAGTTGATCGATTTTTGATAATCTCGCTTTAACAAATGCAAACTCAGACCCGACGAACATCATCGTCAGTAAAATGAGTAGAATAAATATAAATAAATTTAAGATTGTGGTCGTATCCAATACGTTCCCGAACTCGGGGTCACCTCCATTGATTAGCTATATATAGATAAGAATGCTTACGATACGTTTCTTTTTCCAATATAGTATTGATATTTTACCACATTCGCTTAATTTTGAATATATTTCTACATCATTCAAATGTAAAACGTTCAGTGATTTTTTTAATTTCTGAACTCTCTTCTTTTAACGCGTGACTCGTAATCGTTTCAACGATTTCTCCATCTTTTAAATAATGAATAAAATCAAACTCGCCCAAATGACTTAAATCATGTGTCACGACGATTAATGTCTCTTGCTTTAATATAAGGTCCCACATTTTTTCTCGTAAAATATTGTTTAGTCGGGCTGTCGGCTCGTCCATAATCCACGTATTTTTACGTTCTAAAATCATACGAATCGCATGCAGTCTTTTCATTTCACCCGCTGACATGTGACGAGTGGCGTACATATAATCATCCAGTTCCAGTTCTTTTAAATTAAAATCATCCAAATACTCTTTTAACTCGTCCGCTTCAACTTCATTTTTACCGAACATCGTTAAATTATCTCTTAATGTCCCGTTGTAAAAATCTAAAAACTGAGGCATCACACTCGCATCTTCCGTAATTAAATGATGAAGTAACGTCGACTTCCCAGATCCACTCGGCCCAATAATGACATGCTTTTCACCTCGTTTAACTTTTAACGTCACGTGTTTTAACACGTCGCGCTTTGAATTTTCATACCGAAACGTTAAGTCTTTAACTGACAACTCTTCGTTAAACGGACGCTCGTTCTCAGAATGACCTTCGATTCTTTTGATTGTCTCTTTCACACGACTGAACTCGCTCACCGGCTGCATAACTGGGACAAGCAATTCCACAACGTTTATAAATATCAAGAGAATCATCGGTAACAGTAGTACATCATCCACCGCGTAAATAATGAGTGACAATCCGATAATTTGTAGTACCTGTGCAGTCATTCGCATGATATGTGTTATGTTTGCGCGCATAAATTTCTTGTCGTTATATCGCTCAATTAACATCTCGATGTCATGCTGCTTTTCATCGATTTCTTTGTTGATGAAAAAATCCGTATACCCGTATATGAGACTATATACTTTTAAATAGAGCGTGGACTCTACGTCACTTTCTTCGTCATAAATACGTTCAAATACACGCTTAAAAATTAGTGGTACGACGAGTAAAACGAACAATGAAAACACACTAAATATAATGACAAGTTTCGTACTAACGAGCGCCGATAAAATAATGACAATAAGCACAGTCGAAACAGCTGTAACAATCGGGTAAACAATTCGTATATAATACCCTTCAATATCATCAAAATGTTTATTTAAACGTTCGATTAACCGGACGTCACGTGTCTTAATATGATTTGCCAATGTCTGATTTAAAAAATCAATACGCAAACGGTTGATCAGTTGAAACGTTGCTTCATGAGAAAATATGCGTTCAAAATATTTAAACGCACCTTTTGATAAGCCGAACAGTTTAATAATTACGATAATAAAAATTATTGTAATAAGTGGCGGATTAAAATAACTCAAGCTAATCATATACCCACTTAACCCGAATATCGAGACACCAACAAGGCCACTTAAAAAGCCGAGGATGATGCTTAAGTATACTTTTATTTGTTCATTTTTTAAAAAGTTCATACACTCACCTCTAGCGTTTCATTTTGCATAACGATATGTGTGTCCGCGATATCTAATAATGCACGTCGATGAACGACCGCGATAATTAACGTATGTTCTTTTAGATCTTTTAAATGCTCTAATACGATCTCTTCAGTTGCGTCATCTAAAAACTCTGTCGGTTCGTCCATCAATACGATATGTGGACGTAAAAGTAATACACGTGCGAGTTTCAGTCGAACAATTTCTCCGCCACTTAACGGTACATTATTGTTGATAATTAACGTGTCGAGCCCCGCTTCAAGATTCATAATACTGTCGTAAAGTTGAAGTTCTTGTAAGACGTTGAGTATTTTATCTTCTTCGAGATCGTTAAAATACTGTCTAAACGTCGTGTCAGATAAGTAAATATCGTCAGATATATATAACACGTCGTCGCTCTGAATCGTTACTTGTCCAGTTGTCGGCGGGTGTAGTCCGGCGATCGTATTTAATAACGTCGTTTTCCCGACACCAGATTTTCCGGTAATCGCTATGAGACCAGATTTATTAAACTGAATAGACGTATTTTTAAGTAAGTCGCGGTCTGTCGTAATCGTAACGTCGTGGAGCTGTAACGACTCACCTTTTTCACGGTACTCTTTACGTGGTGCTACTAGTGACTCGTTCACTTTTTGTAAGTGACCGTCTGCGATTTTTCCGTTATGGAATTCTGTCCCCATCACTTTTAATGATGAATAAAATTCCGGTGCCATGAGCAGTACAAAGAAACTTTGGTAAAACGTAATATTTTCAAAGATGATAATACGTAATCCGACCTCGAGCGCCGTTAGACCAATACCGAGTATCGTTATAAACTCGAGCATTAACGTCGATTGGAAAGCATATTTTAATATATGCATCGTCGTCGATAAAAACTTGTCGTTACTCTTTTGTAACGCACGACTTGCCTCACGTTCAGCGTTCGTATAGGTGACCGTGTCTTTTCCGCGTACTAAATTTAAAAATAGCGTGCCCATCTCGTCGAACTCTGTCGCTTGCTCGAGTGCTTCATCTTCAGTTTTAAGGCCGACTAATATATAAAATAACGGTATAAAAGGCGCCGTTGTAAGAAGTATAATTGCTGCAACTGGCTCTATAAAAAAGAGTGCAACGATAATTATAACGACCTTTGTCACAGTTAAAACGACCGTCGGTATAAAACTTTCTTGATACGGACGATACTTTTCTAAATGGACAAATATTGCGTTTAAAATCGATTCGCTATCTCTCTTTGAATCGACGTGAATACTGCGTGCAAGAGCTTTTGCTTTTTCTGTTAAGTTTTGACTTGCGACTTTACTCGTGTAGAAGTTATACATATATGTCACTAAGAAAAACAAGATAAAGTACACGATGAGCATTATAAATTCAGTTTTTACTGTCGTTTTGTTTATGATTAAGTTTTCAAGTAGTTTTGATAGTTCGTGACCGAATAATAAATAACTCACTGCAACTACGGTTGAAATGAGCGTATAGATCACGATGTACTTTCTATCCAAATCAAACTTCATGTTTACACCTCTATTAAAAAAACGTGAGAGTTCATCCTCCCACGCTTCCTATCCTCCAATATAGCTCATATCTATTTTACGACGCGCTTTGCGCTCTTCTTCTGTAATTTTATGACGAATTGCTGAATATTGGTCGTCACGCTTATTCCACTCACCCATTAAGATGTCTTCGAGTGTTTCATCTGAAATACCTTCACGCATGAGCGTTTTTATATCAAATCCTTCAGTTGCGAATAGACAACCATAAAACTTGCCGTCTGCAGATAGTCTTGCGCGTGTACATGTTGAACAGAAATTTTCAGACACACTCGTAATAAACCCTAAATGTGCATCTGTGTCCGTATGCTTATACACTTTCGCAACTTCCCCGTAGTACGCTCGGTCTACTGGCTCAAGTGTAAATTCTTCACGCAACATATCTAATATATCTTCTTTAGATACGACTTTTTCGAAGTTCCATCCGTTATCGTTACCGACATCCATAAACTCGATAAAACGTAACGTAATTGGCGTGTTTTTAAAATGACGCGCCATGGGTAAAATCTCATGGTCGTTTAATCCTTTTTGTACGACCATATTGACTTTAATTTTAAACCCGAGAGAAATCGCATAATCTATATTTTCTAATATTCTCGATGTACCGATGCCACGGTCATTAATTTGACCAAATAGTTCGTCGTCCATCGCATCGAGTGAAATGTTTAAACGACGAAGGCCCGCATCGTAAAGCTTTTGGCCATGTTTTTTTAACAGTAACGCATTCGTCGTCATACCGATATCTTCTATACCTGGAATTTTATTTAATCGTGCGATAAGCTCGTGTAAGTCTTTACGCATTAACGGTTCACCACCTGTTATACGTAATTTTTTGACACCGAGATCTGCGTATATACGCGCGAGTCTTTCAATTTCATCAAATGAAAGTAAATGCTCTTGCGGTAAAAACGCATAGTCATCGCCGAATATTTCTTTTGGCATGCAGTAGCTACATCTGAACTGACATTTATCCGTTACGGAAATGCGAAGATCTCGTAACGGTCGTCCGAACTTATCAGTTACTTGTTTCATCGTATCCCTCCTAGAGAATATCCGTTTTACGATTAATGTTTACAAACATCGATTCATTTAGACCGTAGTCTTCAATGTTTAACGTTATATAGTCTTGGTGCTCTAAAAATTGTCGGATACTCAGTTTTTTTGATTCGAGTTGTCTTTTTAAATCTTCGACGATCGTTTCACCGTGATATACACCGATTAACGGATGTAGTTGCTCGCCTTCAGTAACGACGATTTTGTTCGTTTCAATCGCCTTTTCGACTAACACTTTTAACCACGCACTCGGTACGTACGGTGTGTCTGTCGACACGATGATGACGTAGTCGTCTGGATATTCTTTCATCAGTGCGTAAATTCCACCGAGTGGTCCGTGATCTATAAAACTTTCGTCATCTATCACCGTTTTATACGGATGAAACGCATCCTTTAATCGCACGTTTGTATTGACGACGATTTCGTCGACGACTCCACTTTTCTTTAAACGATTCACGACGTGCATATACATCGGTGTATCGTTTAACGCATATAATGATTTGTCTGAACCAAATCGCGTCGAATTTCCACCTGCTAATACTGCTCCGATTACCATTTAACCACCACTCACTGGCGGGATAAGTGCTACGACGTCATCAGGTGCAATTACTGACTCGTCTCTTTCAAACGATTCGTTCACTGCAACTTGAAACACTTCTCCGTCTAATTCTGGATAATCGATATATAAACGCTCTTTTAATTCTTTCACTGTTATTGCGTCATGAATCGGTAGTTCAATATGATCGTCACCGATTTTTTCTTTTATACTTGCAAATATTTTAATTTTCATCACGATCCACCTCCACACTCGAGTGATAATGTCTAGAGTCACCAATCCACTCTTCTCCGTCTTCCCAAATCTCTTTTTTCCATATCGGAACGATTTCTTTTAATCGGTCGACTGCGTACATATTTGCACGATACGCGTTATGTCGGTGAGGTGAAGACGTTAAAATAACGACCGCGATCTCAGTCGCATCGAGTTTACCGATTCGGTGCGCGATGCTCGTTTTGACACCAGGCCACTTTTCGCTTATCTCATCTGCGATTTGTGCGAGCATTTTTTCTGCCATCGGAATATATGCTTCGTACTCTAAATATACTGTACGTGTCCCTTGTGTCCACTCACGCACGTGACCCGTGAACGTCACAAGACCACCTTGATGTTTGTCTAGAACATATTGTTGATATTTTACGATATCAATCGGTTCAGTTACTATTTCGAACTGCTTCATCTATTTTTACTCCAACCTTTAAACCATTGTAATATCGCATCTTGATCTGATGCTACGTTATAGTAGTTTACCACATTTGACAGCTCTAATTCTCTTATGTCGCCTTTTTCACCCGTGAACGAATGCGTGAGGACAATCTTGTCATAATCTTCGTTTTTATAACCTTCGATTAAAATGACGTCTACTTTACCGTTTAAAGCTTCGATTTGCTCTTTTAAACCCGGCACTTTGTTGTCGTGGTAAATCGTATAATTCGGTGTGTTTAATATCGTATAGTCGCTCAGTCGACTGAACTTTCCAGTGTCTGTCGAATCATCGATATCAATGTGATGATGTTTTATTACTGCTGCTTTTAAGTTCGAAGCTTTCAATATTTTTAGAAACTCAACGATTAGCGTTGTTTTGCCGGTATCTTTATATCCGACGACTTGTAAGATTTTCATTGTCGAATCGAAAAGTGTGACACACCGCTCGTCACATCTGTCAGCATTACTTGTACTTCATCTCCCGCTTCAAAGCCACGTGTACCACCTGGTAATACGATAACACCGTTGCTTCTCGCAATAGACGTTACGGCGTTTGATTTATTAAATCCAGACGGTTTTGAGATGACTTTACCGTTGACAAAGTCAATCTCAGCACGGACAAATCGCGTAAACGGATTTGGCTTTTTAAAGTCTTCTCCAAGCGTCGCGTTCACGAATGGCGCGAATGCTCGTGCAGAACCTTGCATAAGTAATATCGCAGGACGAGCGAATAACTCAAATCCTGAATAGCACGCAGATGGATTCCCGCTTAAACCGAATAAAAACTTGCCTTTTGCCCTTGCGACTGTCGTAACACTACCTGGTCGCATTGCCACTTTGTTAAACAGAACTTCCGCGCCAAGTTTTTCATATACTTTCGGAAGTAAGTCGTAATCTCCAACAGACACACCACCTGTTGTGATAACTGCGTCGACTTCGTTAAACATTTTTTCGATTTTTTCTAGAAGTGTGTCTAGATTATCTTCTTCGAGATCATATCGCTTAGCGTGCACGCCAATTCTCTCTAACTGTGCCATAATCATCGGTGTGTTTGAGTTTCTAATTTTACCGCGCTCTAATTCGTCAGATACTTCAAGTAATTCACTTCCTGTCGATAAAACACCAACAACTGGAACGCGGTAGACATTCACTTCAACGTATCCAAATGTCGCAAGCGTTGCGACTGTGCCTGGGTTAATTTGACTTCCTTTATGGACGATAATGTCGCCTTTTTTACACTCTTCCCCTTGCATCGCAACGTTATCGAATGCATCAAATGTTTTACGTATCGTGAACGTATCACCGTCAATATTTGCCTGCTCAAACATCACGACCGTGTCTGCAGATTTCGGTAACTCTGCACCTGTCATAATACGGAATGCTTCATTTTCTTTTAATTCGTAGTCACTCGTACTGCCAGCGGGTACTTCATCTACAACAGTAAACGCTGCACCTTTACCTGAATCAGCACTACGGATCGCAAACCCATCCATCGCTGAACGCGTAAATAACGGCACGTCATGAGTTGCTGTTAAATCCTCTGAAAGATAACGATTATAACTATCTTCGAGTTTCACTGTTTCAGTATCTATATGTGTTACATTTTCTACTACTTTAGTTACGGCATCAAAAACTGGGATTGGTTGTCTATTTAAAGTCACTAAAATCTCTCCTTTTGATATAATTAACGTAATACTTATGAACTATTATACTAAAAAGAGGGATTTTAATGTCTAAGTTTACTCACTTTAACGAAGAAGGACGCGCGAAAATGGTCGACGTCTCAGAAAAAAATGTCACGTCACGCGTTGCAACTGCAGAAAGCATAATTGAAGTCAGTCAAGAAATATATGAAGGCATCGTAAACGAAAAGATGAAAAAAGGTGACGTCTTAGCAGTAGCTCAAATCGCAGGAATTATGGCAGCGAAAAACACGCATCAAATCATCCCGATGTGCCATCCATTACAACTTTCTGGAATCGACATCTCATTTAATTGGGATACGGATGACGGATACAAGCTACACATCAAAGCGACAGTAAAAGTTAAAGGGCAAACAGGTGTGGAGATGGAAGCCTTAACAGCCGCAAGCGCTACAGCACTCACAGTGTACGACATGTGTAAAGCGCTCGATAAAGGTATGATCATCAGAGAAACTAAACTATTAAGTAAATCAGGCGGGAAATCCGGAGATTATTCTATTTAGGTGATGGATGTGGATTGACCGGAGTGCTTTTGAATTGGTGTTTTTATTCTTTTGCCGATTTTATTTAACAAAAATATCGCGGTTTTGTGAGATATCTGGATTTATTTAACAAATTTCCGTCCGGTTGCTCGGTTTTTGTTAATTATATTTTTTTATCTAACAAAAACGAGGTCGGAACCCGAATTTTTGTTAATTATCTTGATATATCTAACAACTTCAGACAATTTTTGTAAATAACCGAAGAGTGATAGTGTTTTTTATCCCAAAAAGATGAAAAACTCACATTCTCCCGATTTTATTTAACAAAAATATTGCGATTTTGTGAGATATCCGGATATATCTAACAACTTCAGGCAATTTTTGTAAATAAGCGCGCCACACACAGCAAAGCACTCTTACTTCTCTATCCAAAAGAACAAAAACCTCCTCCGACCGCACGTCTTTACAACTACTACAATAGTTCGTGCCCCGACTAGTTCTCTTTGTTTAACTCAAATACTAAATGGTTTAACTCTGGGACGATAAGTTTGTCCATGCCGAGTTTGACTGCGCCTGTTGAGCCTGGGAGGCTGATGATGAGTTGGTTATCGTGCGTGCCCATTGCTGCGCGTGATAATAGACTTCTAGATCCGATGTCTTCTGTGTAAGATAACATTCTAAACAGTTCTCCGAAACCTTCGACTTCTTTGTCAAAGAGCTCGCTCACCGCTTCTATTGTAACGTCTCGCTTAGCGATTCCTGTACCGCCTGTCGTGATGACGACGTCTAGACCTTTTTCGAGTAATCCAACAACCGCTTCACGGATTTTTTCTTTATCGTCTGTCACGATTAAGTGATTATCATCTTCGACAACTGCGTTAATGTCATTTAACTTTTCGATGACGAGTTTTCCGCCTTTGTCTGTTTCTTTTGTACGCGTATCACTTACTGTAATTACGCCGACATTAATGTCTCTATCGATTCTTTCAACAATACTCATAGTATCTCTCCTATCCAAATAGTTGTGCGACGATTGTGCGTGCTTTTTCAATTCTTTTTAGACCGTGTATTAACATTCGACCGTTTTTAAATACGATAATTCGATAATCATCATAATAAAATTCGATGAAGTACGGTGTCTCCTTATAGTCACCGAGTCGCTTCGCGGTGTTTAACGAAAGTTCATAAGTAATAGTGTCATCATATATTTGAACGGTGTCTCTTCCACATAAGCTTAACGCTTGATGTGATTCATTATATGAGGGATAAAGTTCCAACTCACACGTGTCGCACTCTTTATTTTTAATGTTATCAAACGCGATGCGACTATGCTCTCCTGACCATAAATCTCCAAATGTCATATAGTGTCTGTCAAACGTTTCACCGATGAGTAATTTGATTGCCGTCGTAACTTGTATTGACACGGCCGTATGAATGGCTGGAGATATCACACCTGCTGTGTCACACGTTAACGTGTTTGACGGAAGTACTGGCATCACACATCTATAACACGGTGAATCCTGTGTAAATGGTGCCACTACGTATGACGCTTCGACGACAGCTGCGTGGACCCACGGAATCCCGACTTTATACGCAACGTCGTTAATTACGAGTCTCGTTTCAAAGTTATCTGTTCCGTCTAAAATTAAATCGACATCATGAGTTTTTACGAGCGATTCTAAAAAGAGTGCGTCTACGTGATTCACATGAACTTCAATATCGAGATCACTACGAATTTCTTTTAAATGTTCGAGTGCCGCGATTGCTTTTGGTTTTTGTTCATCTGCGTCACGTTCAGTATATAACGTCTGACGTTGTAAGTTCGATAGCTCAACGTAGTCTCGATCGACTAAAATGAGTTTTCCGATACCTAAACGCGCAAGCATCTCACTTGAAACTGAACCGAGTGCACCGACTCCGACAATTAAAACTGTACTTTCAAGCAGTTTTCGTTGACCGTCTTCACCTATATTTTTATATAAAATTTGTCGACTATAACGTTCGATATCCATAGTTTCACCTTAAAAAGTATAATCTCAATTACAATACTATATTCTACACTATTCCATGAGTATTCTACATTGTAAAGATTGTGTAAAATATAAGTGAATAATTGTAAACATGATAAAATGATTAACATATAACAAATTCGATATGCAGGAGGTTACTATGCATAAAATTCTCGTTGTTGATGATGAAACATCAATTGTAACGTTACTTAAATTTAACTTAGAACAAAATGGCTTTGAAGTTGTTACAGCAAACGACGGTTTAGAAGCAATTGAACAAGTGAAAAAGGAATCACCGGACGTAATGGTTTTAGATTTAATGCTTCCAAAAATGGATGGTATGGACGTCGTGAAAACTTTACGACTCGATAAAATTCATGTGCCTGTTTTAATGCTCACTGCAAAAGATGATGAGTTCGATAAAATACTCGGTCTTGAAATGGGGGCGGATGACTATATGACAAAACCGTTTAGCCCGCGAGAAGTCGTAGCGAGAGTTCGCGCTATATTAAGACGCATTGACTTCGAAGCAAATCAAGAGACTACAGAAGACAACACTGTAATAATCGGTGAACTAACAATCGATTATGACAACTATGCTATTTATAAAAACGATAAAAAAATCGACCTCACTAAAAAAGAATACGAGCTTCTCGTTTACTTAAGTAAAAATAATGGACGTGTGCTATCTCGCGACCAACTGTTAAACGGAATTTGGCAGTTTGATTTTGACGGTGATACACGAATTGTCGATGTCCATATCGGTAAACTAAGAGAAAAAATTGAAGACAATCCGAAGTCGCCGAAATACATTCATACCGTTCGTGGATTCGGTTATAAGATGGAATATATCGATGAATAAACTATGGGTGCGCATCACACTTTCGTTTTTCATCGTGTTAATTGTCGGATTATGTATGATGTTTTTCTTTGTAGATAACGTGAACCGTACGACATATAACGCGATGACGAGTAAGCAACTTACTGAAGAAAGTGAACTGCTCGAAAGTATGATTACAAAAGATTTGCTAACCATTCGTAATACGAAGGAAATGTTTTCAAGTCTTAAGTTGCCTGAAGACTTACGCTTTACGATTGTCGACGAGGACGGGAGAGTCATTTTCGACACGGATTCAAACATTTGGACGATGAGTAACCACATCGATCGCCCAGAGATTAAAGAAGCGAAACGAAAGAAAACGACGAGTGAATCTTACATTCGACAAAGTGACACTGAAGAAATACAGATGATGTACGTCGCTGTACCGATAACTGAAGATGGTGAAGTCATTGGGTATGTCCGTAGCTCTACACCACTTGAGACAATCGAAGCAGCTGCACAACAAAAATGGGTGTCAATCGTCATCGTATTTACACTCATTTTAGTCGCAACGATCATTTCAGCAGCACTACTCGCATATAAAATTACGAATCCAATTCAAAAAATTATAGAAGTAACAGAGCGTCTGAAGAAAAATGATTATAGCGCACGTATTAACGACACTTTTCCTGGAGAACTGTACACGCTTAGTGAGTCCGTCAATTCTCTAGCAATTAGTCTAAATGCCCACGTCACAGAGATTAAAGACCAGTCTAAACAGCTTGAGAGTATTTTATCGAATTTAAACACGGGTGTTATTTTGATTAACCCAGAAGGTGAAATTGACGTGATTAACGACGCAGCGTTAAAAATGATCAACCAAACGCGAGATAAAATTCTCAATAATGACTATCAGGAAAGTCTTGTTAAATTAAATGTACTAAGAGACATTCGTCACGTTTATAAATACGATGAAGTAAAAACGAGTGAAGTACATTTATACAATCCTGAAGAAATGATTTTAAACTTTTATGCTGCACCGTATTACGGTGAACGTTGGGAAAAGCGTGGTGTAATCGTTGCGCTTCACGATATTACGGATATTAAGCGCCTTGAAAATATACGAAGAGATTTCGTGGCAAACGTGTCTCATGAGTTAAAAACGCCGATCACATCTATTCAAGGGTTCTCTGAAACGTTATTAGAATCCGGTGATTTACCTCGAGAAGTTGAGAGAGAGTTTTTAGAAATTATATATAACGAAAGTGTTCGGTTAAATAAGCTGATCATCGATATTTTAAATTTATCGAAAATAGAAAAACACCAAATTCGACTGAACGAAACGAATTTTGATTTAACTGAACTCGTTCATACGACAGTACGTCCAATGAAACGTTTATTTAAAGATAGAAACTTACAACTCCATTTACCAGAAAATGAGGAGCACATGCTTTATGCGGATAAAGAACGCGTCGCGCAAATACTCGTAAACTTACTTTCAAACGCTGCAAATTACACGCATGAAGGCGACACCGTTGAAGTAAAAATAGAAGAGACGAACGATTCTATAGAGTTAAGTGTTCATGACACAGGGGCTGGAATTCCAGAAGAAAGCCTCAGTCGACTGTTCGAACGATTCTACCGCGTCGATTCTGCACGTAGTACAGCAGATGGTGGTACTGGCCTAGGATTATCGATTGTCAAACACCTCGTCGAACTTCATAATGCGTCTATAACTGTAGACAGTGTTGAAGGAGAATATACAACATTTACGGTAACATTTAAAAAGTAAAATGACGCCACTTTTAAAAGTGGCGTCATTATTATTTTCGGCGAATTAATTGTTCAAGTGCAATCATTTCTACAGCGACCTGCTCTAAACGTTCTAATCTATCATAGACAAATTCTACATCAGCATCGAGTGGCTCACTATTATAATCATTCGAGACATCTCGTAATTTCTCAAATCCTTTAACGATTTCCTTTTCTTTACTTTCAACTTCTACGTTATACACTTCCGCATGTTTATCTGAAACGACAAGCGGGTGTACCGTATCTTCGAGAAGTTCACTATAATCATTTAAAACTTGTTTGACTTTATCGTATGCGTGATGCACGTTTTCGTCTTTTAATTTTTTCTTCGACACTTTTTTAACATATTCATGTAAAACGGGCAATTCATCTTTTAAATCTTCGATATAACGGTCGTGTACTGTTTTTGTAAGATCTTGCTTCGTATGATTGACGTAATTTGTGACATGCTCGTCTTCTACAAAGTCTTTTAAATCGTTCACGACAGCTTCTACATCTAAATTATTTTTAACCGCGACATCTTCGACTGTTACCGTATCGTCGACAGCAAATTTAAGTGATAAAGGACGGATGACCTCTCCGATATTTGGATAATCTATAAATAAATGTTGTACGCGTGTAGTTTTATCTAACGCCATAATTAACGCCTCCTCGTTTACTTACATATTGCCGATTATTTATTTTTATAAACACAGTCGTTTCGTGTAAATGATTAACGGGTACGTTATAATAATAAGTAATTCGTTAACCGGAGGTTATTTTTATGAAAGAGAAGCTAAGAATGGCTGCGACAATTTTACCTGTTTTACTCGTACCATTACTCAAAAACAGAAATGAAATTAAAGACCATCCAGACGTGCAAAAACTCGCAAAAAACAGTAATATTTTATATAGTAAAGCTAAAGATAAAACACAAACTGTCACTGAAGCGGGTGTTAAAGGATTTAACGAAACGCGTGACTTCGTTTCAGAAAAATACCACGCTTCAAAAGATAAGCGCGAGTATAATAAACAGATGAAAGCACACGACAAATCGTTAAGTAAACTTAACAAACTAGAGGCACAGTTTGAAGCTGACAAAGAAAAACATCGTAAAAAACGTATGGAAAGTCTCTTATCAACAGAGACTCTAAATCACGATGAAAAAGAATCACGTATGAACGTATCGAAAGGACATCAGAAATTGACTACTGAAAGACCAGACACAACAAACGTAAAAGAACTCAATGAACAATTCGTTGAACAAACGGAGTATGAAGATGATTATTCTCCAGGTGCATTACATTTAAAACATAAAGATTTACTCGACCCAAGAAGTGCACACCTTCGTGAAGAAGCTAAAGAACGTAAAGTTGAAAGAGCCGAAAAGAGAGACGACTCACTATTTGGTAAACATCGCCGTCAAAATGAGCGCCACATCGAAAATCACGGAAGAAAAACAGGATACGGTGAGAAATATCAAAAATCTGATTCTCTAAAACAATTTATCGAATGGAAAGACAAACACAACGACTAATGGAAATTAGTAAGGTTTCTGTTTTTTGTGGTGCACGTTTAGGTAATAGCGATAAATTTAGAGAAGATGCATACACGCTCGGCGAAACGCTCGCAAACGAAAATGTCGAACTCATTTATGGTGGGGGCGGCCTCGGTTTAATGGGGGCTGTTGCGAACGGTGCGTTAGACGCTGGAGGCGACGTGACTGGCATTATCCCGACAGTATTAGTCGATAAAGAAATGGCACACCCTCGCGTTAAAAACATGAAAATCGTCGACACGATGAGCATACGTAAAGATATGTTAATCGACGAAGCGGATGCGATCATCATTTTACCTGGTGGCGCAGGCACGATGGAAGAGTTTTTCCAAGTATTTGTCGGTGGACAAATTGGACACGCTCAAAAGCCAATTGCACTCGTCAATACAGATGGTTATTATGATTCACTTTTTGATTTATTTGAATCATTTATTGAAAACGACTTTTTAGAGCGCAGATTTTTAGATTTAATTATTAAACTCGATTCAATCGAAAACGTACTCGACGAATTAAAACAATTCCGTCCAGTTGCTGGACGTAGTCGAGAAGATATAGAAAACGGACATCATGATTAATTTCAAGATGTCCGTTTTTATGTGTGTATTTTAAAAATTAAACTATCCGCTTTACGATGCCCTTCTACATAATACGGGTTCGTATATTCAAATATAGGATCCATGCCAATTTTGTCGATTACATTTAACCACGGAAGATTGAGCTTGGAAGTGAATGCATATACTTCTTGAATGTCTGTTTTTTTACGTACAAACTTCATCACCGCTTCAGCCGCTTCAGTTGCGAGCCCTTGATTCCAGTATCGTTTGTCAAGTAATAAATATAACTCAACACACGGAAATAAATGTTCGATTTCATCTAAATTTAGATGTTCGTCGTACTGTTTAATACGAATGCCCGCGATTCCTATCATTTCATTATTACTTTTTCTTTCTACCGCAAACACTCCAAATCCTCTGTCGCGAATACTTCCTGACATTTCTCTCACAAGCGTTTCTATTTCAACGTCAGATAACGGACTTGGAAAGTACTGCACGACATCTCTATCACGCATCATGTTTCTAATACGTTCGATATCAGACGACGTATAATCTCTTAATAATAAACGCTTTGTTTTGATATGTGTCATTGTCGGTCACGTTTATTATAGTTAATTAACTTTACAGTAAGTCCTTTTTCATTTAAATCATAATCGACTAAATGCTTTTCTTTACTTACATCAGCTACGACGCTAACAAAATCATTAGAACCTTCAACATCAAAATGAATGTAGAACGTGTCGTAACGATCTTCAGGTTTTGGTTGTTGTGAGACGCTACGCTTCGTTTGTTCAGCGTTATATACGCACTTATTTTGAATGATGTTGCTGAGTTCTTGACGTAATGCTTCTAAAGACATCGTTTCGTTTTCCATTAAGACAAAATCACTTTCGTACATACTCTTTACTCCTCTTCTTCATCTTCTTTATCTTTTTCATTATCTTCTTGTTCGATTTGACTGAGTTCATCTTGTTTCGTTTTTAACTTCTGTTTTAAATCATCGTTATCTCTTTTTAATTCGTTAATTTGGCGTTCTAAGTTTGTAATGCTTTCTTCGAGTGCTTGGATGTCTTTTTCTTTTTGAGATTGTCCACTACACGCACTGAGAAACACCGTGCATATTAACAATATTAAAACACGTTTCATATCATCACCTACATATATAATAATAGTATAGCACTTCACATATACGTTGAAAATTCTCTTGTAGATTCTATCATTTTAAGCGATACTAAACTTAAGAGGTGGAACGAATGTTTGAATGGATTAAACTCGGAGTTACTGTTGTTTTCATCATTTTAATGCTCGTCGTATTTTTTAAAAATAAAAACGTTACTCTTTCATTGATCATACTACTTATCGCACATTCTATTATTATATTTTCACTTCGCTTTTTTGTCGGTAACGAACCGTTAGTCGATTCTATATTAGGCGCAGTGTATTTAATTGTAATTGCTGTGTTTTCAGTATTAATATTTAGAGCGTTAAAACAACAAGACAATTGATAAAACGTCCCAATTTTGGGACGTTTTTTTAAAATACAAATACGTCTAATACGAACCATAAAATAATTAATGTGTAAACGACTGCTTTAAAAACAATCGTCGTTACAAATGCAGCTAAACTACCAAGTGCTGCCTTTAATGCTTTCGATGCATCTTTATAAATGACAAATTCTGTAAAGAATACTAAAAATAGGGGCACAAAAATAACACCGAGAGGTGGATATATAAACATCCCTAATACGACACCGATAAGCGCCGCCCATTCCCCTTGTTTAGTACCTCCGAGTTTGCCGACGTAATATTTTGTGATCGCCATGTCAGAGACAAACGTAAGTGCTGTAAATACTCCGAGTATTAACCAGAACATAATTCCTAAATTATCACCGATGAAGAACGCGTAAATCGCAGCACCGAGCCAATACATAAATATCGACGGAATGACTGGATATACGAGTCCAACATATCCAATGACAAACGATAAAACAACTAAAAGCCAAAGTAAAGCTTCCACTTAAATCTCACCTTCTCTAAACTGTGTTTTCGTGAACATAAACAATACGACAGATGTAAACATTAAACCACTGCTTACTAAAAATGCAGTATTCACACTAAACATATCTGATACAAATCCTCCAATTAAGTTTCCGAGCAACTGACCAACGACCATTGCATTCGCAAATAATGTCGATGCGTATCCTGGAAAGTCAGGGAGTAAATCTTGGAAATAACTAATTCCTAATCCAAGTAAAATTGCTAAGAAAAATGCAAGGACCACTTGTCCAATAAGTATTACCGTAAAACTCTGGAATAGACCGATCGATAGGAAGAATAACCCTCCGACGACGCCAGCAAACATGAGTAAATGTTTCGTTTCAAAACGAGACGCGATCCAACCAATCCCAATCATAAACGGTACTTCTAATCCTGCACAAAGCGATGCAAGTACTCCGACTTTTCCTCTATCTTCACCGAGTACTTCCGTCACGTATAGAGGCATATTTAGTAAATACCCCCACTGACCGACGTGTAACATTATAAACGCAATAAACGGCACGATTAGAACGGGCGCGCTAAATAATGACGGCGCTCTTTTCTCATCGATTTCTTGAATAGACAGTTCTCGCTCTGTTTTTACTGGTTTAATAAAAAGTGTCGTAATAAAGACAACACCAAATAAAATCATCGTTCCAACAAACAGCCCAGTAAAATCGTATCTCGCAATTAAAATCGACCCGATTAATGGACCAAATAAAAATCCGAAACTAAACATCGAACGTAAAACAGTATTTGCAAATATTTTTAACCTTGCGTCATTTCCGTTATCTTTATTTACAGATTCACGTGCTGATGCATATAACTGCGGAATCCCAGGTGCACCGAGTGAGAAGAATATTACGTATCCAACAACTAAAATTATCGTATCTTTGACGATTAAAAATAGACTAAACGTAATAATCTCCATAACGATAGCAACGAGTAATAAATACTTTCTATCAAATGATAGCTTATCACTAAATCGCCCAACAATTGTATTAACGATAAACGACCCAATCGCTCCAGCAGCCATAAATATACCGTGCTGCGTAATTGTTAAACCGTGCTCTCCTGTCATAAAAAGTACAAGGAATGGCGCCGTAATTGCGATTGCCATTCCGAATAAAATCATATTTACTAAAAATAATTTATAGTTCTCAATTGAAAATAACTTTTTAAACATACGAATTCCTACTTATATTCTTCATCTAATAATTTTAAAAACTTTTCCACTTGCGGGAGTTCTGCCATTTGATGATCGTACGCGACATACGTCGAACGCGTCAATGGTACGTGGTCAATTTCTACTTTTTCAGTATGGAATTTCGATAGATCCATCGTCTTCGTAATAATCGTTGGCAGTACTGTCATCCCGACCCCTTTAAGTAATAATTCTCGGCACGTCGTCACTTGGTCAACATAGAGTTGAGGTTTATACGGTTTATTAAAACTCTTTTCAAAAAATTGTTTTAACTGGTTAATATACCAAGGATCTGCTTGAAACTCGATGAGCGGTTCGTTTTCAAGCGACTTATTTTTTGATGCAACTAAATAGTGCTCATCTGTAAATAATAAACGATTTTCCAAATTTAATATTTTATTGCCACGTATAATCGCTAAATGATATCGATCGACGTTATCAATAATTTTTGAAGACGATCCAATCTCAAGCTGTATATCAACGTTCGGATATCGTTTTAAAAACTTCTCGAGTAACGTCGGCATAATCATATACCCAAGTAACGACGCCACTCCGATTTTTAATTTACCTTCAACTTTGTGTTTATTAATATGAATGTTTTCTTTTAGTAAGAGTTCTGTTTCAACAATTTGTTTCGCGTGCTCGATAATCTTCTCACCAGCACTCGTCTTAATGAGTTCTTTTTTTGTGCGGATAAAAATCTGTACACCCCAGTAATTCTCGATCGTCTTTAAACGTTGACTCACAGCAGGTTGCGATATATATAACGCTTCAGCTGCTTGACGTAACGTCTTTTCTTTATCGAGTGTAACGAGTAATTCATAATCATCAAATCTCATTTTCTCTCTCCATCATTTCATACATAAACTGCCCGCTTTTAACGACCTCGTCAAACTGATAGTCTATTAAACGCTCGACGTCTGATGCAATTTTATAGGCAAAATCTCTCTCTTCTGGTGTGACTTTACCGTATTTTAACGCACGAATGATATCATCTTCATCGACGAGTTCGCTTCGGCCATCTGGTAGAGCTAGAACATCTAAATATAGATCTTCTCTTCTTGCTCGCCCGAGTTCTAACGTGTTTGACTTATTTATATCAAAATAATATTGAACAGGTTCATCATTCTCATCGAACATTACTGTAAGACTATAATGATCGCCTTCCCCCATCATTGTAATCCACTTATAATTATCGTCTGCAACTTTAATCTTTTCACCAACAATCGTCACAGTCAGTGGATGATACACTGAATGAATGTAATAGCATCCGATGAGAACCTTTTTACCTTCATATGTTGTTAATACTTCTTTATAGTCGGAATGTCTAATTCGGCGCCAGTCTTTTTTATTTAAATACTTTGTCTTCATCGCCTCATCTCCTTCTATAAGTATACAAAATTTATATCGTTAAAGTATAACTTAATACATTAAAAAGGAGAACCTTTCTGCTCTATAGCTATGTTTTTTACGAATATTTTAGTTGAAACAATGGTGTGCTGCAATTTGGGTAAAACTAACACACGAAACAACCTATCCCATCCCGAAATTTTACGTATGAAAAACTAAAAAAGACTGTAGACAATGTCTACAGTCTTAAACTTTTACTTTACAACTACTGATAATTCAACATACATTAGTGAATCTCCGTCGTTGTAGTGATCTCCGATAATGTAGAGTGTATCTCCTGACATATCAAAGTTCATCTCGTTTAGTTTATTAAATTCTTCTTCTTTGTCTGCTTCAGCCACTTCGACGAAATCGTACTTTTTAGATACTTCACTGTACGGCTTCGTTTTAATATCATTAAATAGTTGCTTCACATCATCGACTTTATTTAAATCGACTTTATATAACATATTTCCACTGTAACCATTAAACTCATAATCGTGTTCTTTCATAAATGACTGAAGTGCTTTGTTGTATAGTGATGTCAGACCGGAATACGCACTAAATACATTGTAATTCGTGTTCACTTCTATATTAATAGTTCCTGTTTCAGTATATATGTTAGATTCTGTGTCGATGTTGTTCATCTCATTTTGATAACCTTTAGCTAATACATTGAAATCTTTTAATGATATCTCTTCTGGATCAAACATCATACTACCAATTGTCATTGTAGAGATTGATTCAAACTTCTCACTTTTTACTTGATATAAAAAGTCTTTGTCTTTACTAAACGATGGTATATCTGAATTGATAATACGCTGCCCGACGTCGCTTGATGCACTGATTTCTCCAAATTGTCGCGACACTACTTTACCATTTTTTAGTAAGTACGAAATTGTAACAGTTGGTGCGATTTCTTCATTATTTCTACCTGAATCCGTGCGTACAATTTCACTATGCAGATCACGCACTTCTTTAATTTTATCTGCTTCGATATCGAACGTATAGTTTTCGTTAAACTTGTCTGAGTCTTCAACGTTGACATTGTGAATGCCATTTCCATCGTTATAGTTTACACCTTTAATGTCTGATTCATTCGGTATATAACTCGTATAACGATCCCAGTAAACAAAGAATCCAACTAAGAATAATGCGACACTGATTAGTGTAATCATCGCTTCTTTTAATCTGAATTTGATGCGCACTGTGTCTTGAGTAAACATAAGTACAAATACGTATGTGACGACTGCACTAAACGTAATGATTAAGATCGATAACGTTCTGTAATCTGGTAAAAGTAATGATAATACACCACTTAATAGTAACATTCCGAGAATCGATAGTAATACGACGAGTACGTAGTACATAAATTGATAGTTAAACGGTTGGTTGACGCGCTCGTTACGTCTAATTTTATATAGATAAGCACTACCGACGAGTAATCCGATAATTACGATTAACCAAACGATGAACGAACTTCCACCAAATCCGCCTTCGCCAAATGCTTTAAATAAGTATATGACTATACTTGTGTTTTCCATCGGTTCAAGTAGCGTTCTAAATCCACCAGCAGTGTATAGCATAATACCGTCAAAGAATGTCGCTGCATTAAATACAATCGCAAACCATAATACATAAGGTACAAACATCATGATGAGTATCATTTCGATATGAAGTGTGATTGAGTTTACGAACATTCCAGCAAACACACTGATAATAAATACCATTACTTGAGCAATTAGTATAAATAATAGCCAAACAGCGATATGCTTCATTGAAATTGATATACTGATAAATGATTTTTCAATCATGATGACGAATGCTGTAAGTAGTGTCGGCACTAAAATTGCACATACACCAACAAAAATTCCGCTATTAAAAATCGCGAGTCGCTTAATTGGAAGACTGTGGATAAAATCATTCGTGTCCGCA
Organism: Nosocomiicoccus sp. HMSC067E10; assembly: GCF_001810835.1. Taxonomy (NCBI): domain Bacteria; kingdom Bacillati; phylum Bacillota; class Bacilli; order Caryophanales; family Staphylococcaceae; genus Nosocomiicoccus; species Nosocomiicoccus sp. HMSC067E10. The sequence continues at coordinate 22,766 of NZ_KV802774.1, forward strand.
TTGTTTTTATAGTTATAAATTACGATCGCTAAAGTCGCACTGAAAATAATAGAAATAATTAAATGAGCATGACCATACAAGAATAATACATTATCATTCCCAAAAGTCGTTCCATAATCTGCAGCACCCATATTCAGTGATGATATATATATTGGTAACGGTAATGATAGTAATGATAATAAGAAATATCCGACCGTTAACCACATCACTGAACTCGTAAAGTTTTTAACGAGTACTTTATTCAACAATGATGTTTTCGATTGCATATCCTGTCTCCCCCATTTCATAAGCGAACATCTCATCTAACGTAATTGGTAAAATATCGTACATGAGTGGTTCGTATTTTGAAATATTAACTTCGACATTTTTAATGTCACCTTTAATAATTGCTGTAATCACACGCCCTTGAATAGAGTGTTGAACGACGTTTAACTTTTTGTAGAACGATTCGTCTGGTAACTCTTTAAACGCGATTTGTAGTTTACAATGCGTATCTTTCATATCGTGAATACTGTTTGTGTACAGTACTTTTCCATCATGCATAATAGATATCGCATCACATATGTTTTCCATTTCGAGTAAGTTATGGCTCGATAAGAATACTGTTAAGCCGTAACTTTCAACGTCTTGTAAAATGATGTTTTTAATTTGTCTTCGAACGATTGGATCTAACCCGTCAAACGGTTCGTCGAGTAATAGTACGTCTGGTTTAGATGAAAACGCAAGTATAAATGACGCTTGACGTCTCATCCCTTTAGACATTTCATTTAATGGTTTTTTCGGATTTAACTTAAAGTAACTATACAGCTTTTCAAAACGTTCGTCGCTCCAGTTACTGTAAAGTGTTTTATAATGATTTGCCATTTGCATTAACGAAAATCCACTAAAGAAAAATGGCATATCTCCTATAAAAATTACGCGGTTTTTCACGTCTAGGTTTTCAAAAACAGGTGCGTCATCGAATAGCGCTTCACCTTCATCTGACTTATAAATACCTGCTAATATTTTTAAAAGCGTCGTTTTACCTGCTCCGTTAGAACCGATAAGCCCGTGTATCGTTCCACTTTTGACGTTTAAGTCAACTTTATTTACTGCAAGTTCATCGATAAAACTTTTGCTGAGCTTGTGTGTATTTATGTTCATTTACTTAACCTCCTATATTTATACTTCGCAACGGTCGACAGCACGTTTGATATCTTCTTTAGTTTCATTCATATGTAATAGCTCGAGTACCACACGATTGAAACTTCCATACAGTTCTTTAATGTATTGGTTATTTTGAGTGTCATCGGCCATTTCTTGTACGTAACTTCCTTTTCCTGGAATCGAGTAAATGTATCCTTGTTGCTCAAGTTCACCATAAGCTTTTTGAATCGTATTCGGACTGATTGTCAGTTGACCCGCAAGCGCCCTTACTGATGGCATCTTTTCATCTGGTAATAATACTTGTTTAATAATCATTTCTTTTATATGATCAATCAACTGTTCATATATTGGGGTATCTTTTGAAAATCTTAAATCGAACATATTGCACCTCCATCTAACTGTCTCAATTAATATGATACAGTTAGTTTTAAAAAATTACAACTGTATTACTCAAATTAATACAGATATTTTTAAAATAAAAAATAGAAGTGGTAATCCACTTCTATTATTCTGGATTATTTTTAATATTTTCTTCAATAATCGTATCGTTGATAATCATTTCCATTTGATATATACGGCTCACTAAACCGTGAAGCGGTGCTTGAGTGATTGCATATATTGGCCATGGTAATGCAGGATCAAAATCATGTAATGCCATAATGAATGATTTTTCGTGTTTTAACTCTCTAAATTCTAACCAACTGTCACTTCTTTTAGCTAAACGTCCTCCGACGACGTCAAAAACGATTTGCCTTTCAGGTGTGTTTTTTCTACGCCTTAATGTGAGTAATGGTGTTCGAGATGTTTCTATCGTCATGTGGATTTCATCGTCAACAGACTCAATTTTAAACATACCGAAAATAATTTCGTCGAGCCATTTAAAGTAATATTTCATAACTCCTTCAAGCGTCCAACCTCTCGGTATTTCAGCGCGCTGTGCACTGCGCATCGTTTTGTTATGAGAGTTATTATATTTTAAACTTTTACCGAGGCGCTTCACTCTCGTATCAGTCGTTATCACGTTAACGTCATACGATGTCAACGTACGCTTCACGTCTTCATGTAATATTTCTTCTGATATATAGATAATGTCTTTCACACCATTATATTCGGCTGCACGGCCGACGTTATCTGCAATGAGTTCAAAGAATGTATCGAAACGCCCTTGTGTGATTTTACTGAACCGCATTATTGGATCTTCAAAAAATATAATTAAATCCATCCCTCTAATCGCTTCAACCATATGTTCTAGTTTATATGGATTTAAATAGACCGGGTGAATTTTATCTAACGTTTCCGTATCTTCTTTGCTCATAAACGAATACAGTTCATTTGTATCTTTTAAAGTGTCATACAGATTTCTACCAATTTCTCCGTAAACACCAATGAGTAATATCTTTTTCATGCGTTACACCTCTTTAAAGTTTATACCTCTATCGAGTACTGCAAATACTACTAAAAACACGATTAATACGATTGCCATGCTGAAAAATGGAATCGTAAACTGTTCTGTAAAGTACCCAGCAAGTGTAGAACCAACAACTGATCCAACTGAGAAGAACGCATAAAATATACCGTTCGCTTTCCCACGTTCACTCATCGTCGTAAATTGGCCGATTAATTTATTCATCGATGGGAATACGAGCGCATATCCTATTCCGTATATACCGAGTGCTGCGTACAACATGCTCATACCTTGTCCAAAGTGAATGAGAATCATCGCAAGCGAAATAATGACGAGACCGATTTTTATTAATCTGTTTACAGCGACTCGGTTAAACATATTATTTAACGGAGATCCAAATACGATTACAGCTGTAATTCCAAACACACTTAAAAGCATCCCTGTCACTCGATCATCTAATCCGAGCGACATCGTTTTAATCGGTAACGCAAAAGATAAAGCACCCATTGACGTCATTAACGCTAAAGACGAAATGTATGCAATGACTAACGGACGTCTCGTAATTAACGTCGTCCATTTCGTCTCATTATATTCCCTTCTCGACTGTACAGTTGTACTTTCTTTAACCGCAACAATCGTAAGTAAAAGCCCAACTACATACACAAGTGCTAGTACTAAGTACGTGTTTGCGTATCCATACATACTTGAAAGAATACCTCCTGCTGCAGGACCGAAAATCGCAGCGAGTCCAATCGAAACACCAGTTAGCGCCATCGCTTTACCGATCGCTTCACGTCTAGAAATATCTTGAACTAAACTAAACGCAGCCGGCGTAATCATACCGCTCGTAAATCCGTGCACGACGCGAATACCAATTAACACACCAATCGTTGGCGTCGATATATATGAGCTAATAATTAGTACTTGTAGAATCATTCCAAGAAGAAGTGTTCTCTTCCTACCAAATCTATCCGAAAAATATCCACCGAGAACGTTACCGAGAACATTCGTTACAGAATACGCTGCAACGACGACACTCGCCATAAACTCACTTGCACCAAGTTCAAGCGCGTACGGCGTAACGATCGGGAATTGAACAAACAAATCTAAAAAACATATGATAATAATGACATATATTAACTTTCTCAAACTAAACCTTCCCTACATTTATATAATAGTTCTATTATATTAAAATAGATGTATAAAGTCATGGTGTGGGGTTGATAACGGTGCACTTCTAAGATATCTTCTGCAAAACTTCTTCTAGTATTTCTATTACTTCAAAGAACTCAATGTCTCCTACATATGAGTTATCATTGATGTAATTCACCCAATTTCTCTTTAATTGTGAGTCTATTTTAATATCATCTGTAATCTCTTTAGATTCTTGTATAAGCATCACAGAGTCTCTTTGCGAAGAGGTATTTTGAATCGCAATTTTAAGAAGATCAAAATTAATTGTCTGCTGGTACAGCTTATACAATACATATACATCGTAAAAGTCTCTCATTCTTGTTGTTGCGATATTCCTGCGTATAATTGTTTCAATCTTTTCTGCTAAAATCGTTTCTATTGGATATGCCATTATATTAATATAGCCGCTATCAAACATTAATGGATATTCATATAATTGTTCTTTAGGAGTAATAAAATCTCCGGTAGTAATATCTAGCTTCATTGGATTATTGATTTTTCCAAGGTGTGCCATGATACTGATACGATAATGTTCATAGTCATCATTTTCTCTGATTTCTGATATATCTTTTAAAGAAAAAGTTATTCCATCATCAGTATCCTTTTTTAAAATTTCCTTCATCATACTTGTTATGCTATCTTTATTTACGGCCATTCCTTTGATTGTAACGTCCATATCCATAGTTGTTCGACTCTCTATTCCAATTAACGAGGCAATTAGCAATCCACCTTTTATAATAAAAATATCACGATACCTTGATTTCTCTATTCTTTTTAAAACTCTTTCAAAAAAGTACATCTGAAATACTTCTTGTGGTTTTAAATTCTGTTGTTTTGCGATAGTATTTACAATACTCTTAACCTGAGCACTCGTCTTCATTGGAGCACCTCTAAGTATTGACGTATTTCGTTTTCTACATTTAATATATCTGCATATTTTATTAGTTCTCTTACATTAATTTGCTTATTCGAAAAGTATTGTTTTATTGCATGAGTGAATGTTTGAGAATCAATTTTATCTTTATTCTTTACAACATCACATATTGTGCGCTCGATATTATAAAGAATTATTTCTCCTCCAAAAGGGCTTCTTCCTTTCACTTTTCCAAGATTAAGCACATCTTTTTTCACATAATGTACTTTGAGGTTTTCATGTCGTTTTTTTAATCTAGAAGCATTATACCCTTGAGGTACAGTAATATGGATGTGTGAAGGAACTCTATCCGATAAATCGTGAAAATATAAAGCCGTATGATAAGAATAAACAACCCGGTCACTTGTCTTTTGTAGAAGTACATACTCATCTATAAATTCATCTTTTAGAGCATATATACCATGTGCGATTCTATCAATTTTATTTTCATTTGCTAAATATGATAATTTAAATCGATCAATACCATGTTGTTCTGCTTCTTTAACGTATATGAAGCCATCGTCTTTTGATAGTTGTTCTAATATGTATCTATTTTTGTTCATGATATCCCTCATTTCACTTTCGTGCTTTAATTATATAATTTTAAAGTACATTTGTAAATTGATTTATCTCATCAAAAAAACGCTCCTGACTTTATCAGGAGCGTCGAACGTTATTTTTTACTTAAACTTTGGTCATATGCATCGATGATACCTGCAATAGCACCATCACCTGTGATGTTTGCTGCAGTTCCAAAGCTATCTTGTGCAATATATAATGCAATCATTAACGCGACTGCCGCTTCGTTGAAGCCTAAATGTGATACGAGTATTCCACTTGCTGCCATTACTGCGCCTCCTGGTACACCAGGTGCTGCTACCATCACGACACCAATGAGTAATACGAATCCGAGCATTTTTAACAGACCAGGTGTATCGTATTCTGGTAATACACTCATTACAGCAATAGAACATGATGTAATTGTAATTGCTGAACCTGATAAGTGAATGTTCGCTCCGAGTGGGATAACGAAGTCTGCGATTTTGTCACGCACACCCATCTCTTTTGCTTTTGGTAGTGTGACTGAGATTGTCGCTGCACTACTCATCGTACCGAGTGCTGTTACGTATGCTGGAAGCATTGTTTTAATCATCTTAAATGGATTTTTACCAAGTAATGATCCTGCGATTGTGTACTGAACTGTAATCCATGTCCAGTGGAGTAAAATCGCAATGAGTAACACAACTCCAAATACTGAAAGTGTTCTAAACACCGTTCCTGTAGATGCCATTCCTGCAAATACCCCAGCAATGTAGAACGGTAAAATTGTGATAACTACTTTTTCGATTAAAAATTCAACGACTTGTTTACCGTCGTGTATCCATTGTTTCATCGTCTCAGCTTTGATGATATTAATGACAATACCAACTGAAAACGCAAGTACTAGTGCCGTTAAAATATCAAGCGGTGCCGGGATGTCGAACTCTAACAGTGGTCCGAGCTCTGTTCCTTCCTCTTGAAGTTGTCCACCTTTAGTGACGATTGGCATTAAGAATTTAGCAACGATAAACGCTAAAATCCCTGCACCAATTGTAGAGATGTATGCAACTCCTAACGTTGCACCTACAACTTTTCCAGCACCTCGTCCAATAGATGAAACTCCGTCAGCAATAAAGAAAAATATAATTAACGGAATTAAAAAGAATATAAACGATCCGAGAATGCTTTGCATCGTGATGAATAATCGTGTCACGATTTCCATAATGCTGTGGAACGTTGTACCATCTGCCGAGAAGTAATAAATTGAACCAACGATAATTCCGGCGATGATTCCTGAAAATAACTTAATAAGTAATTTCATTTTTATCCTCCTACTCTTTTTTTAATTTCTAAAACACCTTTTCGTATGCAACGTACCATTCATTTAAATTGTTATGAAGGTTTAGTTTGCCTCTGTACTCGTATCCGCGCTTTTCGAATAGACTTTGCATTGGAAGGTTATTTAGATTGGTGTCCGTATGGACACCGAGATACCCTTCATTTTTAAAGTGCGTTTCAACTTCGTCAAATAGTTTCGATGCGATACCTTGCCCTTGTGCTCTTGGGTCGACTGCTGCTCTATGAAAAGCAATACTATCTAATCTCGCCAGTTCCCATGGGATATCGTCGTACTCATACGCATGATGATTATCTGCAACTATAAATCCGAGTACTTCCCCATCTTCTTCATAAATATATAAGTTTTCGTTCTCTATGTCATTTAAAAGCGTGTCACGTGCTGGATAACTTTCGCTCCACTGGTTGTTTCCGCTTTCTTTCATCAGTATAACAACGGCATTTTTTATTGACATTATGTCGTCAATATCAGAATTTTTACCTTTTCTTATCCCCATTTTCATCTTCCTTATTAAAATCAGTGCTTTAAAATATTTCTTATACATGATATTATACAGATATATATATCAAGTTTGAAGACAATTTTAAAAAAGGCGGTGCCTAAATGTTTAAGTACGATAAAGACACAAAACCGTACCACATTAAGAATTTTATTTTTTACATTTTTGCTTTTATTGTTTTGGGAGCGATTTACTACTTCGCATTCCTACCACCATTACTTGACGCGACAAGCGGAGAATTCTTTAACGAATTTGGATTTAGACAGTTTGTTGGAAGTCTTTTCTTCCTTATCTTATTCGTCTTACCGTTCGCTTTAATTTACGGCGCGTTTTATCATTTTAAAGGCTTTACTGATAAAAATGTAAGAGCACATCAGAAGTAATTATTATTGATTACATAGTAATATCCTCTTAAGTAATAAACTTAAGAGGATATTTTTTATGCTTTATATGCGATATCTTTTCTATAAAAGAAATCTGATGATTCGTATTTCACTTTAGATAGTGTATCATATGCATTTTCTTTAGCTTCTTCGATTGTTTCTCCGCGTCCAATCGCAAGTAATACACGGCCTCCATTTGACTCATATGTGTCACCGTCTAAATGCTTTAGCGCACTGACGTAAATATCAGACATCGTATCTTTTTCGATTATGATCTCTTTTGCTTTCTCATAATCACCTGGATATCCTTCTGAAGCGAGTATGACACCAACCGCATATTCATCTCTAAACATGAGTTCTAAATCATTCTTTTTGTACATAGCTTCTAACATATCTACAAAATCTGTTTCTAATAAGTCGAGAAGAATCTGTGCTTCTGGGTCACCGAATCTTGCGTTATACTCGATTGTTTTAACCCCGTCTTTTGTAATGATGGCACCGAGATAAAGAATCCCGAAATAATTTAATCCTTCATTAACCATTGCATTTACCGTCGGACGTACAATTTTCTCTACTGCTTCATCGATTGTACTTTGCGAAATGTAATCTACAGGCGCATATGCACCCATTCCACCAGTATTTGGTCCTTCATCGTTATCAAATGCACGTTTATGGTCTTGTGCGATAATGTTAAATGGCGTGAACGTATCACCATTTACTAGGACCATTAAACTAAATTCGTCCCCGTCTAAAAATTCCTCAATGACGACTTCGCCGTCCGTTTCCATAAGTTCATCGAGCGCCTTCTGTGCTTCGCTTAAATCTTGAGCGATGATGACACCTTTACCTGCTGCAAGTCCATCTTTTTTAATGACGATTGGAAAATCACCATTTTCTAAGTACGTTGTTGCTTTCGCCTTATCTGTGAACACTTCGTAGCTTGCTGTTGGGACGCTGTATTTTTTCATTAAGTGTTTTGTAAATGATTTCGACGACTCCATTTGTGCTTCATTTTTTCTAGGACCAAATACTTTTAAGTTAAATTTGTCCTCGAGTCTATCTACAATGCCTTCAGATAATGGATCTTCTGGACCAACCACAACCCATTCAACATTATTCTCTTTACAAAACTCACCAATTTGGTCGAACTCAGAAACTGGGATCCCTTCGACAAGAGTCGCTTCCGTCATGCCGTCATTCCCAGGTAACGCAAATACTTCATTTACTCTATCTGAGCGATTCAATGCACGCACAATCGCATGCTCTCGCCCACCGCTTCCAATAACTAAAGTATTCATAAATTATTCTCTCCTAATGTTTAAAGTGTCTCATACCAGTTGTGACCATCGTCATATCATGTGCGTCACAGTAATCAATCGAATCTTGGTCACGCTTAGATCCACCTGGTTGAATAATTGCGTTGATGCCTGCTTCGTGTGCGACTTGTACAGAGTCTGGCATTGGGAAGAACCCATCACTTGCCATAACGACCGTACCATCTAACTCTTTTGTTGCACGTTCAATCGCAATTTTTAACGCACCGACACGATTCATTTGACCTGCACCGATACCGACTGTACGATGTTCATCAGCAAGTACAATCGCGTTTGATTTTACGTGTTTAACAACTTCTAACGCGAGAGCAAGTGCACGGTATTCACTGTCTGCCGGTTCTTTTTTCGTTACGACTGTTACGTCATCCATATTTAACGGAGCGTTATCTCTATCTTGGATTAAATACCCACCTGATACGCTAACGATTTCTTCATCGCCTGTTTGTTCAGTGAAATCAATTTCTAATACACGTAAGTTCTTTTTCTCTTGAAGTTTTTCTAATGCCGCTGCAGTGTACTTAGGTGCAATTATCACTTCTAAAAAGATTTTGCTTAATGCTTCTGCTGTTTCTAAATCGACTTCTTTGTTTAACGCAACGATTCCACCGAATATTGACTGTGGATCTGCGTCATAAGCATTTTGAAACGCGTCGTAAATCGTATCGCCAACGCCAACACCACACGGGTTCATATGTTTAACAGCAACTGCTACAGGACCGTTAAATTTACGCGCGAGTAAATACGCACTATCTGCGTCACGGAAGTTGTTGTATGATAGCTCTTTTCCGTTTAAAATCTTTGCATTTAAAATCGTGTTCGGTGCACTTGTCGTACGAATATAACGTGCTTTTTGGTGCGGGTTCTCACCGTAACGAAGTGTTTTTTCAGCTTGACTAAAGAAGTTCGTGATTGCTTGGTCATAATTTGTCGTATGTTTAAATACTTTAACCATTAGCTCTCTTCTAAAATCTTCTGTTAAGTCATCGGTTTGAATTCGGCTAATCACTGCCTCGTAATCAGCTGGGTTTACTACTGCGAGTACGTGTTTATAGTTTTTAGCCGCTGCACGTAACATCGTCGGTCCACCGATATCGATGTTTTCAATCGCATCTTCAATCGTTACGTTTTCATCACTTACTGTCTCTTCAAACGGATAAAGGTTAACGACTACCATGTCGATTAAATCAATATCTTGCTCTTTTAATTCATCTAAATGAGACTGTTTACTACGATCTGCAAGTAAACCACCATGTACTGCTGGATGTAATGTCTTCACTCGACCATCCATAATTTCAGGGAAGTGCGTGAGTTCTGATACACTCTTTACAGGGACGTTCGCGTCTTCTAACGCTTTAAGCGTACCTCCTGTACTAAATAATTCGTAGCCGTTATCTACGAGTTTCTGTCCAAATTCAGTAATTCCTGTCTTATCTGAAACACTGAGTAACGCTCTCATTCTTTTACCTCCAACACTTTTTTAAGTGCGCGAATATATAACTTATATTCGGCTTTGTGAATATTTTCTTCAAAAATTTCTAACGTATCGTCATCTCTTAAAACTACTGGTTCTTGATCAATAATTTCACCAGTATCGATACCACTGTCGACGTAATGAACCGTAACTCCACTGACTTTTACACCGTAATTATAAGCATCTAATATGCCGTTTTTACCTTTAAAGCTCGGTAATAACGACGGGTGGATGTTAATAATCTTACGGTCGTATCTATCGATAAATTCTGCGGATAAAATTTTCATAAATCCTGCGAGTAATATGTACTCGATATTTTTGTCTTTTAAAATATTTAATATTTCTGCTTCAAACTCTTCTTTAGTTTTACCGCTTCTTTCGACAATTTCATACGGTACATTTAAACGTTTTGCGCGTTCAATTGCTTTTGCGTCTTTATTGTCGACAATTAATACTTTTATAGACAGTGGTAAGTCGCTCGTCGCGATATTTTCAAAGTTACTTCCGCTTCCTGAAGCGAAAACTGCAACATTAACCATGGATTGTAAGTCCTTCTTCATTCACTACTTTACCTAAAACGACTGGACTTTCACCTGACGCTTTTAAGTTTTCAAGTGCTTTGTCTTTATCGTTTTCATCGACGACAATCATAAAACCTACGCCCATGTTAAAGACGTTATACGCTTCGTCACGGTTAATGTTTCCTTGGTCGATTAACCACTCTAAAATCTCAGGTACTTTAACGTCTGTCACGTCAACTTCAGCACCGAGCCCTTCTGGTAACGCACGTGGAATGTTTTCATAGAAACCTCCACCTGTAATATGGCTCATCGCTTTAATTTTAACGTCTTCTTGGAGTTTAAGTATTTGTTTGACGTAGATTCGAGTTGGCTCGAGTAGTAAGTCAATTAACGGCGTACCGTTTAACGTATCGTTTACGTCAACGTTGTTATCTTTAATGATTTTACGTACGAGTGAATATCCGTTTGAATGAATACCACTTGAGGGTAACCCGATAATGACGTCTCCAGCATTGACGCTATTAAAATCAACATATTCTGATTTCTCAACTGCACCGACTGCAAATCCTGCGATATCATACGCACCTTCGTCGTACATATCACCCATTTCAGCAGTTTCTCCACCGATTAACGCACATCCTGCTTGTTTACAACCTTCACTGACACCTTTAACGAGATCAGCAACTTGTTCAGGCACAACTTTATTTACAGCTATGTAGTCTAAAAAGTACAGTGGCTCTGCACCTGTCGTTAAAATATCGTTCACGCACATCGCAACTGCGTCAATTCCAATCGTATCGTGGCGATTTGAGTCGATCGCAAGTTGTAACTTCGTACCAACACCATCCGTACCCGATACGAGTACTGGCTCTTTTAAATTTAACTGCGATAAATCAAACGCTGCACCGAAGCCTCCAAGACCTCCGAGTACTTCTTTACGCATAGTTTGTTGTACGTGCACTTTCATTTGTTTAACCGCTTCATACCCTGCTTCAATATCTACGCCAGCTTGTTTATATTGCTCAGACATAATTAAACTCCTTTAGATTTTTGTTCTTTTTCTTGTGGTAATAAATCGTCCACAACTTCAATCGGATAATCTCCTGTAAAGCATGCGTCACACTCACCTCTAGAACCGAATTGTCTATAGACGTCATGCATACTTTCGACAGATAAATACGTGAGAGAATCTGCATCAATTTCTTCACAAATTTCTTCAACAGACTTTCTTGAAGCGATAATCTCTGCATGAGTTGAGACGTCGATACCGTAATAGCACGGATCTTTTAACGGCGGCGACGAGACACCCATGTGCACTTCTGTTGCGCCTGCTTTTCTCAGTGCACGAACGATATACTTACTCGTCGTCCCTCTCACTATTGAATCATCGATGACGATGACTCGTTTCCCTTCAACGATATCTCTCACCGGAGATAACTTCATACGTACTGCACGTTCTCTAGCTTCTTGACCTGGTGTAATAAACGTACGTCCGACATATCGATTTTTAAGTAGTCCAGCCTCTTGTTTAATACCAGATTCTGATGAAAAACCTCTCGCTGCAGCGAGACTTGAATCGGGCACCCCGATAACGAGATCTGCTTCATGTTTAAACTCTTTCGCAAGTGCAGCTCCGAGCGCTTTACGAATACGGTATGTGGACTGATGACGAAACTCTGAGTCTGCGCGCGCAAAATAAATATATTCCATCGAACATAAATTTGGACGCTCGACATAAGAGTACTTATCAAAGTCGATACCGTCGTCAGTAATCGTTATAAATTCACCTGGTTCAATATCACGGACATACTCCGCACCGATTGCAGTAAATGCACACGTTTCACTCGCGACACACCACGCATCGTCAATTCGTCCGAGCATTAACGGACGAACACCGTGGTTATCCATTGCAATCGTTAAACTATTTTCTTGTAGTAGTAAAAATACAAAAGCACCTTTGACTTGTCTAAGTGCACTTTTAATTCTATCTTTATTAGTTCTTGCTTTAGATCGTTTTAAAAGATGCGCCATCACTTCGACGTCTGTCGTCGTTTGAAAGATTGACCCTTCAGATTCTAAAGCTTTTCGTAATTGTATCGCGTTCGTTAAGTTACCGTTATGACATATACCTAAGTCACCAGAATAACTTTTTAGTAATATCGGTTGGACGTTTGCGAGTTCAGACGAAGTTTTTGTCGCATAACGGACGTGTCCAATCGCATTTTTAAACGGCTTTAATGACTCGAGCTGTTCTTTAGATATCGCGTCATTTAAAAGGCCCATACCGCGCGCACCAAATAAGTAGTCCTCATTTGATGCGACGATACCTGCACCGTTTTGTCCTCGATGTTGTAAACTATGGAGCGCGATATATGTGAGTTCTGATGCATTTTCATGACCCCATATACCAAACACGCTAAATTCCTCCTCCAGTTATTCTTAATTTAAGCGACTTGTAATTGCTGTTTCATATAGTTCTTTTACTTCTGACATCGGTAAGTCTAATTCTAAGCCTTCTGCTTTCACTTTAAAGTTTTCACCTGTCACTGTACCGATTTCTACAGCGTCTTTAATATTTAATCCTTTTTTACCAACTACGATATACGTACCTGCTGTTTCACTGAATAATAGATCACCACGAACGTCTAATTGAACGTCTGCCCCTAAGTCATAGTGCGATAGGAGTTGTGCAAGTTTGATAATGAAACCACCACGACCGATCGGTGCGATTTTTTCTAAATCACCATCTAATAATAGTTGTCTTAACTCCATACCACGTGCGTATTCTTTATCTAAATCAACCGTACGTTCTGTATGACGCACTGTGTTGTCGACGAGTTTTTCGATTTGGCTTCCACTAAATTCAGGTGTTAACTCTCCAACGACGTAAATGCTGTCGCCTTCTTTTACAAATCGCTCAGTTAAATACGTCACGTCTTCAATTAAACCGACCATACCGATAATTGGTGTCGGTAATACTGGGCCGTCTTTTGTCTCGTTATATAACGAAACGTTTCCTGAAATTACTGGTGTATTTACAGCAACTGATGCTTCAGCCATACCTTTAGTTGACTGTTTAATAATTTCATACATTTCTTTATTTTCAGGGTTACCGTAGTTCAGACCGTCCGTCATCGCAATTGGTAACGCACCTGTTGCAAGTGTCGTTCTAAACGCGTGTAATACTGTCTCTTTCCCACCGTTATATGGATCTGCTTCAACGTAACGTCCTTTACCGTCAATCGCTACAGCAATCGCTTTATTGCTGTCTCCAATACGGACAATTCCTGCACCAAATCCAGAGCCTTGTAGCGTGTCTTCTTTACGATCGAATTTGTTGTAAATGTATGACTTATCTCCAAGTGTTGGATGGTGAATGAGTTGTTTAAAGACATCGACTAAATCTTCGTTACTATAGTCTACTCTTGCTTCATCTAATTCTCTTTCTTTACCTTCTAAGATAACTTCTGGTGCGTTTTCTAAATGTTCAGTTGGAAGGTCTGCGTACTTTTCACCTTCGTAATATAAAACGAGTGATTCACCTTCAGTAACTTCACCGATTACAGCGGCTGGTAAATCATGTTTTTCGAAAATTTTAAGAAATTCTTCTTCTGAACCGTCTTCTACGACGAGAAGCATTCTCTCTTGTGTTTCAGATAACATCATTTCAAATGGTGAAATTGTATCGTCAGATACAGGTACTTTATCTAAATGCATTTCAATACCGTATCCACCTTTAGCTGCCATTTCTGCTGAAGATGAAGTAAGACCCGCTGCACCCATATCTTGAATACCGACGAGCTTATCATGTTTGATTGCTTCTAGTGTTGCGTGCATTAAACGTTTACCGATTTCAGGATATCCTTCTTGAGTATCTGGAATTTCTACTTTACGGTCCTCACCTAACTCTTCACTTGAGAATGATGCACCTAAAATGCCGTCTTTACCTGTTTCAAGACCTGCATAAACGACTTTGTTCCCGACACCTTGTGCGAGTCCTTTTTGAATATCATCATGATTAATTAAACCGACCGCCATCGCGTTAACGAGTGGACGTCCTTGGAAACGTTCATCGAATTCTACCTCTCCAGTTACAGCGCTAATTTCCATCGTATTACCATAGAATTGTAAACCGTCTGTTGCTTCTTTTAATAACCACTTACTGTTATCGTTATCTAGTTCACCAAATCTAAGAGAGTTTACGAGCGCAATTGGCGTTGAACCGATCGATACGATGTCACGTAAAATTCCTCCAATGCCAGTCGCAGCGCCATGGAACGGCGCAACCGCTGACGGAGAGTTATGAGATTCCACTTTAAATACGACCGCTTCATTGTCGCCAATATCCACAACTCCTGCACCTTCACCAGGTCCCATTAATACGCGTTCACCTTTTGAGTTGAATTGGCGTAAAAATGTTTTAGATGTTTTGTAACTACAATGTTCACTCCACATAGACGCAAAAATCCCAGTTTCTGTGTAGTTTGGTTGTCTTCCTAATAACTCAACGACTTTGTCGTACTCATCTTCACGTAAGCCCATTTGTGTATATAGTTTCTCATCGGCAATTTGTTGTGCAGTAGGTTCATTAAATTTAGTCATTATTTTCCTCCAACGTTTTAATTTCTTATTTTAGAAATGTTGTTTAATATCGTTTAATGTCGTTTCGATTTCATCTGTGAGTATTGTGACGTGGCCCATTTTACGTTCAGGTTTACGGTCTGATTTTCCATATAAGTGAACGTTCCAGTCTGAGTGTTTATATAATTCATCTTCTAAGCGATCTAAATCTTGTCCGAGTAAGTTCATCATAATCGCTGGTTGATGCTGATAAACTTCTGGTAATGGTAAATCACATACCGCTAATATATGTGCGTCAAACTGACTGATGTTACACGCTTCAATCGTATAATGTGCTGAGTTGTGAGGTCTTGGTGCGATTTCATTGACGTAGACGTTGTTGTCTTTGTCGACGAAAAATTCTACTGTGAAGACTCCGACGAATAGTAATTCTTCCATGATGAGTTCGACTTGTCGTTTCGCTTCTTCAAATACGTCAATTCTTGACGGTGCAATCGTACGATACAGAATTTGATTGCGATGTAAGTTTTCTTGAAGTGGGAAGACGACTGTTTCACTACTTGCGCTTCTTGCTACTGTTAACGACACTTCTCGTTCTAGGTCGATATATTTTTCTGTAACGAGTTCAACGTCTCCAAATGGCACGTCTTTAATATCTTTTTCTGACTCAATTAAATATTGCCCTTTACCATCATAACCACCTGTTGCAGTTTTTACGATCACAGGGTAATCATGTTTTTCGATAAACTGCTGCAATTCTTCTTTTGTATTCGTCGTTTGATACGGTACGACTGTCGCTCCTGATTTTTGAATTGCTGCTTTTTCAGTTTCTCTGTCTTGAAGCGTCAGTACTGTCTCTGCACCTTGAGGAACATAGTGATGTTCGACTAAATCTCTCAGTAAATGTGCATCGATGTTTTCAAATTCATACGTTAGAACATCTGACATTTCTGCAAGTTGTTTAAGCGCACTTTCATCACTAAAGTCCGAATGAATAAATTCGTGACACGTCGCACGAGCAGGGGCATCTTCAGATGGATCTAAAATCGCAACTTTATAACCCATTCGAAGGGCACTTTGTGCGAGCATTTTACCGAGCTGTCCACCACCGATAATCCCGATTGTTTTCATTGGTAATATCGTCTTACTTGAGGTCATTTTGCATATCCTCCACTTTTTGTTCTAATGATTTTGTGTATCTTTCTAATTTGTCATAGACTGATTCGTCTTCTATCGCGATCATTTTCGCCGCATAAATTCCAGCATTCGTCGCTCCAGCTTCACCAATTGCCATCGTAGCCACTGGTACACCACCTGGCATTTGAACGATAGAATATAACGAATCGACACCGCTTAACGCTTTCGTTTGAATCGGTACGCCAACGACTGGTACGTTCGTCATCGAAGCGATCATCCCTGGCAAGTGTGCTGCTCCGCCAGCTCCTGCGATGATTACTTTCGTCCCTTTTTCTTTTGCATTTTCAGCAAATTCATACATATTTTTAGGCGTACGATGCGCACTTACGACTTCGACATCTGTTTCAATTTCGAAATAGTCGAGCATGTCTTTTGCTTTTTTCATCGTTGGCCAATCAGAAGAACTACCCATTACGATACTAACTACCAAAATACTCACTCCGTTTTTTAAGAATTCATTAATAATATACCACATAAAACATCGACAAAAAACCGAAAATACGAACGTTTTTTATTTTTTAAAAGCGAATGTTTGTGTTTTAACGAAAACAAACATAAAAAAGGGCGATTTAAATTATAAATCGCCCTTTTTTATATCATCTAATGTTTTTTCAATTGCATAAATATATAAATCTACTTCAGCTGCTCCGTTCATTTTAAAGCGCTCGTTAAAAATAAAGTGTGGCACACTTTGAACGCCGAGAATTTTCCCGTAATTAAAGTCTTCGAGTACAAGTTCCGCGAATTCTGATTCATCTTCAATCACTTCTTTTGCGCGTGCTGTATCGAGTTCTACCGCTTCAGCAACTGATAAAAGCACATCTTTATCAGCAACGTTTTCGTTCAACTTAAAGTTACGATAGTATAATTCATCTAACGTTTCACTACCTTTTCCTTCTTGAATAGCAAACTTTAATAAACGATGCGCATCACGTGTATTTGATGGCACAACGTTTTCTAGATTCAATTCAATACCTTCTGCTTTTGCAGACTCGATTAAAATACGGTATTGTCTGCGAATTTCTTCTTCAGACACACCGGTTCTTTCTGATAATGACGTAATCAACGTTTCCTCTGGATATTTTGGTGCTTCATAGTTTAGTTCAAAGCTTTTATATTCAATGTCAAAGTCGACTTCGTCAAATTCCTTTAACGCTTCTTCAAATTTCTTTTTAGCGATATAGCAATACGGACATGCAATATCTAAATATATTTTAATATTCATACAGCTCATCCTAATTTCAAATAGTCGTACTTTTATTTTACCAAATATTATACTTTTTTGAACAGTATCATGCGAAAACAGGCCGTTTCTGCTATAATATTTAATGCATGATTATCTATCGGGTATAACTTGCAATTATATGTATGATAGGAGAAAACAAAATGAAATATCGAGTATTACTGTATTACCACTACGTTACGATTGAAGATCCAGTAGAATTTGCTGATGAGCATCTTCAGTTTTGTAAAGACCTCGGTCTTAAAGGCCGTATTTTAGTTGCGAACGAAGGGATTAACGGTACAGTGTCTGGTGATTACGAACAGACTGAAAAGTACATCGAGTACATGAACAATCACCCACTCTTTAAAGGAATGCCGTTTAAAATTGACGAAGCTGATACACACGCATTTAAGAAAATGCATTGCCGTCCACGTCCTGAACTCGTGAACTTAAGTTTAGAAGATGACATTAACCCACACGAAATTACAGGTGACTATTTATCACCTGAAGAGTGGATGGAAGCCATTCAAGATGAAAACACTGTAGTATTAGATGTAAGAAATGACTACGAATATGACGTTGGACACTTCCGCGGTGCAATTAAACCTGAAGTTTCAACATTTAGAGATACACCGGAATGGGTGAGACAAAACAAAGACCTATTTGAAGGTAAACGTGTCTTAACATATTGTACAGGTGGAATTCGTTGTGAGAAATTCTCTGGCTGGTTAAAACGTGAAGGTATTGGAGAAAACGTCGGACAACTTCACGGCGGTATCGCAACATACGCTAAAGACGAAAATACAAAAGGTCAACTATGGGACGGTCAAATGTACGTATTTGATGAACGCCTAACAGTACCGATTAACCAAGTCGACCCAACAGTTATCGGTGTAGATCATTATGACGGCACACCATGTGAACGCTACGTCAACTGTGCGAACCCAGAGTGTAACGCACAAATTTTATGTAGCGAAGAAAACCAACACAATCATTTAGGCGCTTGCTCAATGAAATGTGCAGAGCACCCTAGAAACAGATATATTACGGTTCATAACATTCCACAAGAAGAAGTCGAAGAACGCCTTGAAGCAATGCGTAATAGTGACTTTGCTAAAACTGAAATGATCGGACCACGCGCATAATAAAAACACGTCACAATTGTGACGTGTTTTTTAGTATCTATAATACCCGTCCACTTTACCATGGACATATGATACTGCACGTAGTCCGACACCTTCGTCTGGATTTAATGCGTCGACCATCATTCCATCTCCAACATATACACCAACGTGTGCAAAGTCGTTAAAGAACACTAAGTCTCCTGGTTCAGGGTTTTCTACTCGTGTACCTTCTCTCACTTGATCATATGTTGTTCTAGAGATGTTAATCCCTTTAAATTCTCTTAAAAACTGCTGTGTAAACGCAGAACAATCAACTTCTGTATTAGAGTTCCCACCCCATACATATCGTTTCCCTACAGCTAGTTGTAACGCAAAATCCGCAGCGTCAGTATCAGGTTGTACAAAATGTTCATCTACAAACTTTCCATATGTATACGTTATAGAATCATTTTCCTCTTCTTCTTCAGAGAATGGTTGACTCGGCTGTAACATTAACGCATGCGCTTCGTTTGATAATACAAAGCACGCACATGCTGATAAAACAAAAGAAAGTATTAGCTTCTTCATATAATCCTCCTCTTCTAAAGAATAGAAGAACGAGCTTTCGCTCGTTCTTACTATTGTTCTACAACTACATATGCGCTAAACTCTTTAGTTTTCAACTCAAGTTGTCCAGATTTTTTATTAAATAATCCATTACCTTTGAATTGTTCACCAGAGTTAACATTTAACACATTAACTTTTTGTTTTGGCGACTCTAGAAGTACAACAAAGTTTGAATTTAACTGAGATACTTCTTCTGCGGCACCATTTGATTCACCGATAAGTTTTACTTTAAGTTGATCTGATAATCCATCTGATTCAAATCTTTCAAGAACAACATATACGTTGTCATAGCCTTTTAATTCGTTGAAGTTATCTACGTTAAACTTAACGCCATAACTACCTAAATCAAATGTTAATGATTTGTTCTTTTTAAGTTTTGAAAGTGTATTTAGTGCATTGCTATCTAACTCAACAGCTACACTGTTGTATTCAGAAAGATCAGCGACAACATCACTTCTACCATTTACGAATAATCCGTCATAGTTGTTTGGATCGAATGAAACAACTTCTCCTTCAAACTCTCCTTCGTCATCACCTGGTTCTGGCTCTGGCTCTGGTGCTGGTTCGTTTGGTAATTCGTGATGTCCTTCTTTTACATCATTTTCAGCAGGGTTTACAGTGTACTCATATGTCTTACTGTTACCAGCTGCGTCCGCAAAGTCGATTGTTAAGTGGTAAGCAGTATCGAACTTCTGATCGAAGTTGAACTTACCTTCTTTAGTGAATTGTCCGTTACCAGTTAACTCTTCTTCACCGTTGCTTAATTTCACTTTACCTTTAACAAATAAGTTCGGATCGTAGTCTAATCCATAAAGCTCTTTAAGTTTTGGTAATGCGTTGATGTAAAGATCGTCTACAGTGAGATCTAAGTTCCCATCGACAACTTTAGCTTCTGTAATTTCAGTCGCTTTACGTTTAACGAATAATGGACCATCGAATTCAGAATTTAATTGAGATTGTCCATCAATTGATAGAACATCTACTGTGTATACACCGTCATCAATTTTACCAGGTACACGTTTTTCATCTACGATATTGTACATATCACCTGTAATCGGTAATTGATTTTTTAATTCTGGTAAGAATAAGAAATCAATCGTACCTTCATACCCATCGTTATCTGGACCAGATTTAGGGTCGAGTAAGTTAAAGTATGAAACAAGCGCATAACTTTGTGGTTGACCAAACTCAAGGTCGAGTACAGTTTCATCTTGTACACCGTCATCGTTTGGTGAAATGTGTAAGTCTTGTAATTCAACTTTCTTAATGCTTTCGCCACCTGCATCGTCACCGATTAGAGCTGCAAATGGAACGCTGTAATCACCGTGGTCACTCTTCACGTGAATGTAACCTTGGACTTCTGTTCCGTCTGGTGTGTCTTCAGGAGCATCAATCGTAAATTCTACAGACGCATTGTCTGCTGTTGATACTGAAGTTTCGCTCGCTTTAAGGTTAATTCCAACATCTGATAACATTTCAATTTCGATGTTGTAGTTTACAGATGAACCACTATTATTCTCGATGAATAATTCTTTAGTTTTTGATTCTCCACTTTGCATTTTTCCAAATGACATAGTACCGCGTGTATGTTCATGAACTGTTCCGTCCATTTCTGTTTCATGATTCACTTTAAGTAGTGAGTCAGTTGTTGAAGCTGCATACGGTTGTACAAGTCCAGCACCTTGATCGAATACATCAAATGTAGATGTGTCGAGTAATTTCGCTGTGTTTGAAAGTGCAGATTTCACATCAAATGGCGTGTAATCAGGATTTAACTCTAAGATTAACGCTGCAATACCTGCAACATGTGGAGTTGCCATTGAAGTACCTGTGTACTCTGCGAATGCATATGTGTAATCCATATTTTCGTCGAATGCTTTAAACACTGGTACTGTAGATAAGATGTTTGTACCCGGTGCTGAAACATCCGGCTTAATGTCAAAGTTTGGTTTCGACGGACCTCTAGAAGATGAATCGTTCATTTCGTCTCCACCTGATACTTCATCTTTAAATGAGTTAAACGTCACTTTACCTTCTTTGTTTTTGTCGATAGCTTCTTTGAACTCTTTACCGTCAGTGTAACCAACATCTAACGTCGGTACGTAGTGGAATGATTTACCTAAGAATAATCCTGTTGGACCAGGTGCGCCGCTTCCACTTTCAGAGTTATAAATAATAACCCCTTTTGCACCTTGTTCTTTAGCGTTTTGAACTTTTTCAACAAATGGAATATCTCCACGTTGAATAAGTGCAACTTTATCTTTTACATCCAGTCCTTTAAAGTCTTCTACTTTACCAACATTTGGTACTGCAACTACTTCTTCAGTATCACTTAGTTGGTCTGCTGGATTTTCATTCATTGTGTATGTCATAAAGAGTACGTCTTTTAACTCTTTTTTATAGTCTCCAGATTCTAACGTAACATTTGCGTAGTATTTTAACTCTGGTAGTGTCGTGTTACCTACACCAATACCAATCGCTCCTGAAGCTGGACCACCAACTGTAGAACGGTTAGGTCCTGAGTTACCTGTCGCTGATACAGCAACTGTACCAAGTAACATAGCGTTGTTAACTGCAAATGAGTTTGCTTGCGCTTCTTCTGGTGAGCCGTTACCGAGTGATAAGTTAATAACGTCCATGCCGTCTTTAACTGCGTCTTCAATACCACTTACAATCCAGTTCGTATATCCGCTACCATATGCTCCAAGCACGCGGTATGCATATAATTGAACGTTCGGCGCAACACCAACAACACCGTATTCGTTGTTACCTTGTGCTGCAATTGTCCCCGCTACGTGTGTACCGTGAGTTGTCCAGTACTCACTTCCGTTTCTTTCTTCTGGAACATTGTCTGGACGCTCTGCCGGATTAGTTTCATACGGATCATCTGCTGCACGTGGTGATTTGTATTCATTACCTTCTACGTAGTTACGTCCACCTTTATAAACATCTTTTAAGTCTGGGTGGTTGTAGTCAATTCCAGTGTCGAGTACTCCGACTTTAACGCCGTTACCTTTTTCACCAATTTCCCAAACCTTTTCGATTTCAAGGTGTTTTAAAGCAGGTATTAGGTTAGATGAAACATCATCCTCACCTTTTGCTACCTCAGCTGATTCTGGAGTATGTATTTTCGTAATTTCAGGATCTAAAGTTACAACAGTATCTTTTTCAACAAATGCAACATCTTTAAGCTCAATCAGCTTGTCTAAGTCTTTTGCATCAACTGTTAATGCCTCAGCATTTAAGACTACGTCGTATTTCTTCTTCTCCTTAACTTTTATCTTCTTAAACTTTCTTTCTTTTTGAACACGTAATCGTTCTTTTGCGATTTCGTTTTTAACCTTCTTTTCGTCTGCTGCTGTAAAGTTTTTGCCTTTCGCATTAGCGATACCTTTTGCTAACCCTACAGACGGCGTACGATAGTGGACAATTACATCTACTTGCCCTGTCTCTCCTTCTAAGTTTTCAGAGATTGTTGCTGGACCATTGATAAGTTCTAATTGTTCAGCAATTGCTCGCTGTTGTTCAAGTTGTTCTTTTGTCAGTTTAACATCGTGCTTTAAACCTTCTACTCTAAGCGTGCTTTCTAAATCAAAATCATTTTCAGCCGCATTAGCGAGTGGCGAGAACGAAGTTAAAACCATTAGAACGATCGAGAACAGTAAAAACAAACGTCTAAGTTGCTCTACCATATACAAACCTCCTAAAAATTTCAATATCAAATTCTGAAAATTTGATATTTACAGTTATGTTAACGCTTTAGTTAAATAAATGCAATATGATTTATAAAAACTATTTTAAAATCCGAAATAAAAAACGCACATCGAGTTGATGTGCGTTCCATATGAATGAAATTTTTATAATCCCATTTCTTCTTCTACTACTTGTGCAATTTTTTCTGCATAAGATTTCGCTTGTTCTTCTGTCTCAGCTTCTACCATTACACGTACGAGTGGCTCTGTTCCGGATGCACGAACTAAAATTCGTCCATTGCCTGCCATTTCTTCTTCGACAGATTGTATAACTGATTTTACTTTTTCGTTATCAGTGACATGATATTTGTCCTCAACTTTTACGTTCACAAGTTCTTGAGGGAATTTCACCATTTCACCATGTAATTCACTTAGTGTCTTACCACTTTTCTTAATGATGTGTGCGAGTTGTACACCTGTTAATAACCCGTCACCTGTCGTATTATGGTCGAGCATAATAATGTGACCAGATTGCTCTCCACCTAAGTTATATTTGTGAGTTTTCATTTCTTCAACGACGTAACGATCTCCAACTTTTGTTTTATCGCTTTTAATATCTAGCTTTTCAAGTGCTTGATAAAACCCTAAGTTACTCATTACTGTACTTACGACCATGTCGTCATTTAAAAGACCATTTTCTTTTAAGTCTTTTGCTAAGATGTACATAATTTTATCTCCGTCGACGAGCTGTCCTTTCTCGTCAACCGCAATGATACGGTCTCCATCTCCATCGAACGCAAGACCAAAGTCAGCACCGAGTTCGACTACTTTTTCTTGTAACTTCTCTGGATGTGTAGAACCGAATCCAGCGTTAATGTTTGTACCATCTGGATTACATCCAATCGTATCTACGTCCGCTTCTAAGTCACCGAATAAGTACGGAGCAAGTGAATACGTCGCACCGTGCGCACCGTCAAGGACGATATGTTGATCGAGTAAATCTCCGTCAATCGTTGATTTTAAATGACTTAAATACTTTTGCCCACCTTCGAAAAAGTCTGTTATAAATCCAACGTCAACTCCTGTCGGACGTGGCAATTCAGCATCTTCATCTAACATACTTTCAATTTTTGCTTCTGTCTCGTCGTCAAGTTTAAATCCGTCGTTTTGGAAGAACTTAATACCGTTATCTTCTACAGGGTTGTGAGATGCAGAAATCATCACACCGAGGTCCGCTTCCATATCTTTAGTTAAATATGCGACACCCGGTGTTGAAATAACCCCAAGACGAATTACTTCTGCTCCGATTGATAATAATCCAGCAATGAGTGCAGATTCTAACATCTCACCAGAAATACGTGTATCTCTTCCAATCAGAACGCGCGGTCTTTCTTCTTTACTATTTTCAAGTAAAACACTGCCTCCAACACGTCCAAGTTTAAATGCAAGTTCTGGTGTTAAAAGCGCGTTTGCTACTCCTCTAACACCGTCTGTTCCAAAATATTTACCCATAATTAACTCCTATTTCTTACTTATTTTGACTTCAGCTTTTACATTCGCTGGTTCAGTTTTTTGTATATTACTTGGTAGTGATAGTGATACATTAAAACTACCAGATTTGTCGATATCTTCTAAATTAATTTCCGCTTCGACCCCGACGATTTCATCGAGCATATCTTGTGGGCCATAAATTGTTATCGTCTCATTTTCTAAAGAGATACCATCGAGTTGGTATCCACTTTTTAAACTACCGACGACATTTAAATAGACCGGCACTTCTTTACTATTTTCTTTCACTTTAATATCTACTGCAACTTTCTGCGGCTCGATTACGACATCTAATTTGTTATAAACGCCGTCAAAGACACTCACTTCCGCACTTTCTCTAATCGCGTCAGTAATCTTCTCAGTGCCAGAAATCATTGCACGAACATACTGTATACGTGCCATATCATCTTCTCCACCTCTAACAGTGACGACTTCTGGGTCTGTCGTAATAGACTCGATTGTATAGTTAGATGATAAACGACTTTCATTTACTTCCGCCTGAACTTCAAATGTTTGTTCGACTAAGTTTTGAATCGATACCATAGTCTTTTTCGGTAAAACTGTTGCTGTGACGTCTTCAGGTATTCCTTCTACTTCATACGTCACTTCAAACTCACCAAGCTCATAATTTCGTAAATCTAATATGACGTTAAAGTTATCTGTCGCTTGAATTTGCTTTAACTTTGATGGTGTTCCTGAGAAGTTCACTTGGACTGTTTTTTGTGCCCCTGTCACGTAGTACTCTTCTTCATCGTACTTTAATTCAACAGGTACATTTTCAATCGTAATCGTATTATTACCACCACTTTGTCCAAACAGATTAAGATCTTCAAATATCTTATTGGCACTCGCAAACATGAATAACGCGAGTATCAGTGATACGAAAAGTATACCCGGTTTACTTTCTAGCAAATAGACCACCTCCGTCTTTCTTTACGGATGTCATTATCCAGTACTTCTTTAATTCTTCATCGAGTTCTTCTATCGAAATATTTTTTCTTAAACGGCTGTCAATAGTCGTAGAAACGTCACCAGTCTCTTCAGAAATGACGATTGTAAATGCATCTGTAACTTCTGAAATACCGACAGCTGCTCGGTGTCTAGTCCCAAGTTCTTTGCCGATTTTATTACTCTCTGATAGCGGTAGATAACTCCCTGCTGTAATGATTTTATCGTCTCGTACAATCATCGCACCGTCGTGAAGTGGCGTATTCGGTACGAAAACGTTAATTAGTAAGCCAGCAGTTAAATCTGCATTCATCGGCGTTCCTGTTTCGATATAGTCTTTTAATCCAGTTTCACGTTCAAACACAATTAAAGCCCCGATTCTACGTTTGGCCATATATTTCACAGCAGTAATCATTTCTTCACGATACTTCTCTAATTCGTCTTCACGATTTGTCGTCGACTTTTTAAAGATCTTTCCTCGTCCGAGTTGTTCTAACGCTCGTCTTAACTCAGGCTGGAATATTACAATTACTGCTAAGAATCCCCATTGAAGTACAAGGTCAAATATTTGTATCGTCGTCGTCAGTTCAAGGAAGTTACTCACTGCTCGACCGATGATTATGAAAAATATACCTTTGATTAACTGGATTGCTTTTGTCCCTTTAATCACATTAATTAGTTGATAAAATACAAACCATACAATTAATAAGTCGACAATACTTGTAATTAAATGGAGTGTTGGTGTTTCTTCAAATAGTTTTCCTATAAGCATGTCGTTTCTTTTCCTCTCTAGATAATAGATTTGAATCGCTCGTCGAGTTCGTCTATTATCTCATTCAATGCATTGAATTCACGCGTGAATTCAATCGTTCCATATATATCAAGCGCAGACTTAACGTCCCCTTTCGCAAGAAGTGAATATGAATACAATACTTTATCGTACACATTAGTTTTGTGTGCTGTAATTAGTTCTAGTGTATCAAATTTTTTCTCATGATACAGGCAAATACCCTTCATATAACGTACGTCGTCCTCTTTATAAGTGATATTCACTTGACGAGATAGATATTCCATTCTATTGATAATTCTAAGTACTGTATAGTACTGCTTTTTATCGAAATAAATATTCGCCATTAAAAATAAGTTTTGAATCGATTCTAGTTGAAACTGATTCGTATATGACATTTCAACGAGTGCACGTTCTAAAACGTCGAGTGCTTCATCATAATCATTATTTTTAACATAGTAGCGACTGATCACATTCGTATAACGAATAAAATAATCGTTCACAGGCATTTTTAACAGTATATCTGCTGCATCGTCTAGATATCGTTTACATAACTTGTATTGAGATCGATTTAAATAATATTCTCCATATATTAAATAGATTCTCGCTAGATCTAACTTTTTAATATCTTCTTTTTCTTCATAGTGGTTGTCGATAAATTGTTCAATGACGTCAAATTCTTCATTTTGAATTTTATTTTCATAAAAAATTATCTCACGACTCATATCGATATCGCTGTATTGATAGTTCTTACTTTCAACCATCAAGTCATTCACATTTACACCAAGTCGTTCACTTAACTTAACAAGCACGTTATTCGATGGCTGAACCGATCCTTTTTCAATTAAACTTAAATACGTTCTCGATACGATGCCTTCAGACAATTCTTCCTGAGTCAGTTTTTGATTGTTCCTTAATTCTTTAATTCTATTACCAATCATATGTACACCTCACGTTTCACTCTTTTAGAGTATGAACGTTTTTATAACAAAATGCAACAATGTTTAATAAACGTTAAAAAAGCTAGTGCAATTGCACTAGCTTACTTTGTACGTTTACCGAATAAATATTCTGTTACGTGTACAGCTGTTTCTGCTGTTTTATTTTCCTCATCGAGTAAAGGATTCACTTCTACTAAATCCATTGAAGTGAGTTTGTTTGTTTTACTTAATTCTTCCATAAACATGATGACTTCAGAAGTAAAGAGTCCTCCTGGTACTTTAGTACCTGTACCTTTTACTTCCATCGGGTCAATTGAGTCTACGTCAAATGATAAATGTAAACCATCTGTATGCTCTAAATGCTTTAAAGTACGGTTTAAAATCTCATTTAAACCAAGTATTCTTACGTCACTCATAGAGAACGTTAAAATATTCTTTTCTTTAATTAGTTCTTTTTCTCCATCGTCTAAATCTCTAACTCCGATTAAGACGACGTTTTCAAATTTAAGTTTTGCATTAAAGCCGTTCACCGACGTTAACTTATCATTACCTACACCTAATAATTCTGCTAAAATCATACCGTGAATATTACCACTCGGAGATGTTTCTGCTGTATTTAAATCACCATGTGCATCAAACCAAATGACGCCTAAGTTGTCATAGTGAGGTGCAATTCCAGATAAACTACCAAGCGCAAGCGAGTGATCCCCACCGATAGTTAAAGGGAATTTATTGTTTTCTACACTTGATGATGTTGCTTTAGCGAGCGCTTCAGAGTAGTCTCTTACTTCATCTAAATTTTTAAGATCATCTGTTACTTTAATATTTTGTTTAGTAAAATTATGAGGATAGTTACCGATAATATTTCCAACATCAGTAACAGTATGTCCATTTTGTTCAAGCATTTCTACAATGCCCGCCATTCTTAAAGCATCTGGTCCAAAAGTCACTCCAGGTTTACCTTGCCCAAATGCTGTTGTTGCTCCAATTAAGTCAATCTCAAATGACATATTAAAACCCACCTTTATGTATTATATATATAGTTTATATGAGGTGAGATGGATAAACAATATGTAAATTAAAACGTTTTCATGTATATATTATGCATAAAAAAAGCACTAGCTATTGCTAGTGCTATTAGTGAGCCGTACAGGAATCGAACCTGTGACCCTCTGATTAAAAGTCAGATGCTCTACCGACTGAGCTAACGGCTC